>JAIERD010000590.1 GCA_019747155.1 Pseudomonadaceae bacterium | reverse complement strand
CGGTGTTCGATGGCCTGCTGGCGCTGGCGCCGCACTGGGCCGATGTGGCCTGGCTGTGTCAGCACAGCCGGCTGCCGATTCTGCTCAAGGGCATTTTGCATCCGCAAGACGCGCAGTTGGCCATGCAGGCCGGCGCGGCTGGGGTGATCGTCTCCAATCATGGCGGCCGGGTATTGGACAGCCAGTTGCCGGCCGTGAAGATGCTCCCGGCCATTCGCCAGGCCGTAGGTCCAGAGGCTCTGCTGTTGGTGGATGGCGGCATTCGTCGCGGCACCGATGTGCTTAAAGCCATCGCCCTGGGCGCGGATGCGGTGCTGCTTGGCCGGCCCTATATCCATGCGCTGGCCACCGCCGGTGCCCTGGGCGTGGCGCACCTGCTCAAACTGCTGCGCGAGGAGCTGGAAGTGGCCATGGCCTTGTGTGGCTGTCGCACCTTGGCGGACATCGGGCCCGAACTGTTACGTCGAGCGGGAGCTGAGTTGTAGTCGCCGTGCTTTGCGTAGGGTGGGCTTTAGCCCACCAATACTGCGGCGTTCTGGACGGCCCACCCTACGGAATAGGCCTTCAACAGGTAACTGGCACGGCGCCAAGGTAAAGGCTAGGTAAAGCTCGATCAAATACAAATATTTCGCATCTAGACTATGGCTCGATCCGGGCATGGCCCACTGACCAAGGTGTTTTTCGTGTTGAAGAAAGTCCTGTTTCAATTGCACTGGTTGTTCGGCATCAGCGCCGGTCTGGTGCTGGCCCTGATGGGCGTGACCGGCGCCCTGTATGCCTTCGAGGGCGAGATAATGGGCGTCCTCAACCCTGAGGTGTTGCGGGTTGAGGTGCGTGAGTCGGGCATTCTGCCGCCGGCTGAGCTGGTGGGCAAAATCGAAGCTGCGCAGGATAAAAAGGTTTCCGGCCTGTGGGTCGATACGCAGGCCGACAGCGCTGCGCGGGTGTTCTTTACCCCGCCGGCTGGCGAGCGCCGTGGGCCGATGCGCTTTTTCGATCCCTACAGCGGCGAGTTGCTGGCCGAGCCTAGCGGCAAGGCCTTCTTCGAGCTGATGCTGCAGTTGCACCGCTTTCTGGCCATGGGCGATACGGGCAAGCAGATCACTGCCGCCAGCACCCTGGCGTTGGTGTTTTTTTGCCTGTCCGGCCTGTACCTGCGCTGGCCGCGTCAGGCCTTCAACTGGCGTGCTTGGTTGACTCTGGACTGGGCGAAAAAAGGTCGCGCCTTCAACTGGGATCTGCATGCGGTGGCCGGCACATGGTGCCTGGCGTTCTACCTGTGCGCCAGCCTGACCGGGCTGTATTGGTCCTACGACTGGTACCGCGATGGCCTGACCCAGCTGCTCAGTGACGCACCGGCCGGTCAGCAGGGCGGCAAGCCCGGCGAGCGTCGCGGCGGTCGTGAGCCCGCGCCTGCCGGGCCGCCGCCGAGCGTCGACTACGACGCTATCTGGCGCAGTTTGCAAGACGCCGCCGGGCCGCAGTTGGTGGCCTGGAACCTGCGCTTGCCAGCGGTGGCCGGTGCGCCTGCGACTGTGTCCTATCTGCTCAAGGATGCCGAGCATCCGCGTGCGCTCAATCAGCTGACGCTCGACCCGCTGACCGGCCAGGTACGCCGTCATGAGCGCTATGCCGACAAGAGCTTCAACGCCCAGTTGCTCGCCAGCGTCTATGCCCTGCATGTGGGCGAATACTTCGGCCTGCCCGGGCGCATTCTGATGGCTCTGGCCAGCCTGAGCCTGCCGCTGTTCTTTATCACCGGCTGGCTGCTGTACCTGGATCGGCGGCGCAAGAAACGCGCTGTGCTGGCGGCCAAAAAAACCGTGATGGCGCACCCCGAGGAGGCCAATTGGCTGATCGGCTTTGCCAGTCAAAGTGGCTTTGCCGAGCAACTGGCCTGGCAAACCGCCGGGCAGTTGCAGGCCGCCGGGATTGCCGTGCAGGTCAGTCCGCTGGCGCGCTTGAACGCTGCCATGCTGGCCGAGGCCGAGCGGGTGCTGTTGGTGGTCAGCACCTTTGGCGATGGCGAGGCGCCGGACAGTGCCCGTGGTTTCGAGCGCAAATTGCTCGGCCAAGCCTTGGGTTTGACGCACCTGAGTTACGCCATGCTGGCCTTGGGCGATCGCCAATACGCGCAGTTTTGCGGCTTCGCCAGCCGCGTGCAGCACTGGCTCGGCGAGCAGGGCGCGCAACCCTTGTTCGATCACGTCCAGGTCGATAACGGCGATGCGGCGGCCATCGCGACTTGGCAACTGCAGCTGCGCGAGTTGACCGGCGCGGCCTTGCCGGCAGTGAGCGAGGTTGCGTTCGGTGACTGGCAGCTGTTGGCCTGCGATTGCCTGAACCTTGGCAGCAGTGGCGCGCCGACCTTTCTCGTGCGGCTGCAAGCGCCCGCAGGCAGCGAATGGCAGGCCGGCGACTTGCTTGAGGTACAGCCCAGTAACAACCCCGAGTTGGGCCTGCGCGAGTATTCGATTGCCTCCTTGCCCAGCGATGGCGTGCTGGAATTATTGGTACGCCAACAGCGCGGCAGCGCTGGCGCCTTAGGGCTGGGTTCTGGCTGGTTAACCGCGCAAGCCCAGGTCGGCGCCACGCTGGCGGCGCGGGTGCGGCGCAACAGCAACTTTCATCTGCCGCAGGATGCTCGGCCACTGATTCTGATCGGCAATGGCACCGGCTTGGCCGGCCTGCGCAGCCTGCTCAAGGCGCGCATCGCGGCGGGTCAAACGGCGAACTGGCTGCTGTTTGGCGAGCGGCATGTCGCCCACGATTTCTACTGGCGCGACCAGTTGCAGGGCTGGCTGGCCAGTGGCGAATTGGCACGGCTGGACCTGGCGTTCTCGCGCGATCAGGCCGCGAAAATATATGTGCAGGATCGTCTGCGCATGGCCGCCGAACAGCTGCAACGCTGGGTTGTCGAAGGCGCGGCGATCTACGTTTGCGGCAGCCTGCAAGGCATGGCCGCCGAGGTCGACAGCGTGCTGCGCGAGGTGCTCGGCGACGCGCAGCTGGAGACCTTGCAAGATAGCGGGCGTTATCGGCGTGATGTGTATTGAGTGGGGATCGCCTTTGTAGGAGCCAGCTTGCTGGCGATCCGGCCCGCGCAAGAGCATCGTCAGTCGTAGGGTGGGCTTTAACCCACCATTGGGAGAGTCTTGGTGGGCTGAAGCCCACCCTACAACGACGCCATAGGTCGTTAGCAATCAGCCATTTACATCCCACCCTTTGCGTCACGCCCCAGCCGCTCTAAGCTTGCAGCCATGAATAGAATCTTATTGAACTGCGACATGGGCGAAAGTTTTGGCGCTTGGCAAATGGGCGACGATGCCCATGCCATGCCGCTGGTGGATCAAGCTAATTTGGCTTGCGGCTTTCATGCCGGCGACCCGCTCACCATCCAGCGCAGCGTGGCGCTGGCGGTTAGCCACGGGGTGAGCATTGGCGCTCATCCCAGCTATCCCGACCTGCAAGGTTTTGGCCGCCGCCATATGACCTGCAGCGCCGAAGAAGTCAGCGCGCTGCTGCTTTATCAGCTGGGCGCGCTGGACGGTTTTTGCCGGGTGGCCGGCACTCAGTTGGCCTACGTCAAACCCCATGGCGCGTTGTATAACGACCTGCTCGCTAGCGACGAACTACTCAACGCCGTGTTGCACGCCTGCGCCGCTTTTCGCCCCGGCTTACCGCTGATGTTGCTGGCCCGTGGCGACAATCAACGCGAGCGACAATTGGCCGACGAGGCCGGCGTGCCGCTGTTGCTGGAGGCCTTTGCCGATCGCGCCTATCTGGCCGATGGCCGCTTGGCGCCGCGCACTCAAGCGGGCGCGGTGCATGACGACAGTGCGCAGATTTTGGCCCAAGCCCTGGCCATCGCCCAGGGGCAGCCCTTTGCCGCCATCGACGGCACGCCGTTGCAACTGCGCGCCGACAGCCTCTGTGTGCACGGCGATCACCCGCAAGCGCTGGCGCTGTTGCGCCGTTTGCGCGCCTTGCTGGATGCCCGCTATGAGGCCTAGCGGCGAGCGCTGTCTTGGGCTGGAGAGCCTATGATTCGCATAGAGCCGGCCGGTGCCGAGGCCTTGTTGCTGGTGCTGGCCGAGCAGCCGGATGAGGATTTACCCCTGCGGATCACCGCGCTGGCCGAGCAAATACGCCAGCGCTTGGGCGTGCAGCTGATCGACTTGGTGCCGGGCTGGACCAGCCTGCTGCTGCACTACGACTTGCTGCGCTGTAATCATCAACAGCTGATCGAGCAGCTCACGCCCTTACTCGAACACTGGTTGCAGCAGCCCGCGCCGGTGCTGAGCAGTGCGCGTTTGCATGAATTACCGCTGTGGTACGCCGGCGAAGATTTACCCGCCGTCGCTCAGGCCTGCGGCTTGACTGAGGCGCGAGTGATCGAGCTGCACAGTTCGGTCGAATACCGCGTCGGGGTGATAGGTTTTGCTCCGGGATTTGCCTACCTGGGCGAGCTGGATGCGCGCCTGGCCTTGCCCCGGCGCAACACACCGCGCAGCCTGGTGCCGGCCGGCAGCCTGGCGATTGCCGAGCGGCAAACGGCGATTTACCCGCAAGCTTCCCCCGGTGGCTGGCACTTGCTGGGGCGTTGTCCCTGGCCTTTGTTTGATTTGCAGGCCAGCCCGCCGTGCCGTTTGGCAGTGGGGGATAGGGTGCGTTTTGTGCCGGTCGATCAGCGCACCTATCTGGCCGAAGGTGGTGCCCGGTGACTGGCTTGCAAGTACTCCAACCCGGTCCTTTAAGCCTGCTGCAAGATGGCGGGCGCTTTGGCTGGCAGCATCTGGGCGTGTCGCCGGCCGGGCCATTGGATCTGCCGACGGCCGCCTGGGCCAACCACTTGCTCAGCAACCCCTGGGGCAGCCCGTTACTGGAAGTGGCCCTGGGCGGTCTGACGCTGCGCAGCCAAGTGGATACCTGGGTGGCGGTGTGTGGGGCGGATCTGCCGATCAGTGTTGATGAGCAGCCGCGCCCGAACTGGTCGCGCTTTGCCTTGCGCGCCGGCCAACAACTGCACCTGGGTTTTGCCCGCAGCGGTCAGCGCACCTATCTGGCGGTGGCTGGTGGTTTTACTGCGCCGTCGCAACTGGGCAGCGTGGCCACCCAGCAGCGCGAGGGGATTGGCGGTGTGCATGGCGATGGCCGGGCGCTGCAAGCCGGCGACCTGCTGCACTGCGCAAGTGGCGAGCTGGCCGGTGTGGCCAGCGTGCCGTGGCGCTATATCCCCGATTACCAACAGCTGCCATTGCTGCGGGTGATTACCGGTGGCGATGCCCTGAGCTTTAACGAGGATCAGTTGCAAAGCTTTTTTGCCCAACACTGGAGCCTCAATCCGCAGTCCAACCGGATGGGCGCACGGCTCTGCGGGGCGCCGCTGCTTGCGCCACCCTTACTGCAGGCGCGGCAATGGTCGCAAGGCGTCAGTAGCGGCGCGATTCAAGTGCCCGGTGACGGCCAGCCGATCATCCTCATGGCCGATCGGCAAAGCATGGGTGGCTACCCGTTATTGGGTTGGCTGCACCCGTTGGACCTGGGGCGTTTGGCGCAAGTGCCGGCCCACCATGGGGTGAGCTTTACCGCCATCAGCCTGAGCGATGCCCAGGCGGAGTTACGTTGCTTTTATCGGTTTTTTCGCGGCTGAAGGTGACGGTCACTTACTGCTGATTTTGCCCAGTAAAGCCTGCAGGGTTTGTACGCTGAGCTGTGCATCTGGGCGGCTGACGCGTAAGGGCGCCAAGGCCCGGTCGATAGACTTGTCGATGGAGTCCCAGGCTTGCGGATTGAGTGCCTGCAGCTGTGGTTTGTCTTGATCCCAGGCGCTTTCGAGGTCGCGCATGCGTGCCTTGGTGGCGACCATGTTGCCTTGCTGGGCCAAGGCCAGCGCCTCGCTGGCGATCAATTTGTAGGCGGACAAATCTCCCAAGCTCAGGTTGTTAGCGCTGCTGGTCAGCACTTGTTTGCTGGCAATTTGCGCCAATAGCGAGTCGAGTGCCGCCGCGCAGTCGTTAGCCACCGGCTGGCCGGAGCGCACTTGTGCCAGGGCGCGGTCGATGGCTTTGTCGACGGCCTTCCAGTCGCCTGGGTTGCGTGGCTGTAGCTGCTCTTCGGCTTGATCCCAGGCGGTTTCGAGGTCTTTTATGCGCACTTTGGCGCCGCTTAGGTTGCCTTGCTGGACCAGCGCCAGGGTGTCGTTAGCGATCAGCGCGTAGGCGGATAAATCGCCCAGGTTAGCGCTGGCGGCGTTAGTGGCAGCGTTAAGGCTGTGCTGCTGGGGCTTGCCGAGCAACGTCCAGCCGACTGAGCTGGCCAGTAAAATGCCCAGCGCCAGGCCAATAAACAGCCGCCGGCCGTGTCTTTCGGCGCGGTTATGCGGCTGGTTATGCGGTTGCACTGCCAGCCAGATAAAACTTGAGATAAAGATCGACGAGAAGGCGCCGCTGAGCAGGCCAATCATCAACGCCAAGGCAAACATTTGCAGCGGCTCGCAGGCGAACAGGTACAGCGCAGCGGCGGCCATCAACACCGTCAGCACTGTGTACAGCGAGCGGCCGAGGGTTTGGCTGATGCTGCGGTTTACCAGTGCGGTGAGGTTTTGCCCGGCGCCGGGGTTGGCGCGCAGGTTCTCGTGAATACGCGCGAAGATCACAATCTTGTCGTTCAGCGAGTAGCCGATCACGGTGAGGATGGCGGCAATATAGGTGACATCCACCTCAAACTTGCCCAAGGCAAAAATTGCCGAGACCAGCAGAATATCCAGCACTATGGGTACGCAGGTCGCCAGGGCCATGCGCCAATTAAAGCGCAGGCTCAGGTACAGACTGATGCTCAGCAGGGCGATCACAATGGCCAGCAAGGCGCGGTTGGCAAAGTCGCGAGCGACGCCTGGATCGGCGGTGTTTTCTTCGTACTCAACCTTGCTGTAGTGCTGCTGGAAGGCGCTGATGATGGCTTTTAGCTCGGCCGGTTTCAGCACCTCATCGAAGCGTGCGGCGATATGCGTACTGTTGCTACCGCCCACCGCCAGGGTTGCCGGCACTGTGCCGGCCTCGCTGCTGATGCGGGTGGCGGTGTCTTGGTCGATGGCGCGGTCCAGATCGATGTCCAGCGCTGTGCCGGCGGTGAAATCGATGTCCAGATTCAAACCGTGGGCGCGGTAGTAGAGGCTGCCGCTGGCAATCAGCAAGAGCACCAGCAAAATGGCGCTGCTGCCAAAGCCTGCGTAGTTAAAGCCTTTGGCGCTGCTGGCGGGTTCGGTTTTGGCCGTGCCGATCAGCTGGCGGCTGCTCAGCCAACCGCTGCCGGCCAGCCACACTGCCAACTGGCGGACCAGGAAAAAATTAGTCGCAATGCCCAGCACAATGCTCGCCAGCATGGTCAGGGAAAACCCCTGAATCGGTCCGATGCCGGCGGCAAACAAGGCCAGCATGGCCAGGCCGGTGACCAGGTTGGCGTCGCGGATGGTCGGCAGTGAGCCGGCAAAGCCGAGGCGTACGGCCTCTTTTAGGTCGCTGCTTTTGCCCAGTTGCTCGCGGATGCGCTCGAAACAAATGATGCTGGCGTCGGCGGCAATGCCGATGCCGAGCACGAAGGCCACCACTGCCGAAAGCGACAAGGTGGCGTGGGCGGCGTTAAACAGCATCAGCAACAGCCATAGGTAGACCACGGTGGCCAGCGCGGCGATCAAACCCAGGCCACGGTACAGGCCGATCAGTAAGGCAAAGATGCAGGCAATGCCGAGCAAGCCGGCGCTGACGGTTTCGGTGAGGGCGGTGCGGCCGAGTACGCTGCCGACGGTTTGTGTGTACTTCTCGCTGAGTTTGACCGGCAAGCCTTCGGGGTTGCCGAGCTTGGAGCGTGACTCATCGGCCGAGGTTAAACCGGCCAGCTTTAAGCGAATGTGATTGGCGCCTTCGAGCTGAATCTCTGGCTCCGACATGCCGATGCTGTCGGCGCGTTTACGCAAGATATCGATGGTCGCCAGCAGCTCGGCTTGGCTTGGCGCCACCGTGCCGGTGAGCGGTTCGACCACGTAATAAATCTCGTAACCGCCACGAAACTCCAAGCCAAAACGCACGTTCTCTGCCAGTGGTTTGAGCGACAAAGTAATCAGCCCCGCGAGCAGGGCAAGGCACAACACTAAGTAGGTACGACTGCGTTGTAGGCTGCTCATGGGCGTATTCCGGGGCGGTTAAGTTGAGTGACGGAGAGCTGAGCGTGCTTGCGTAGGACGGGGTCGCTGAAGGTAGTTCGTGCAGAGCGGCGCAGACCGCTGCAGTGGTGGACTGTTCGCTGCGGTCAACGTCGGACTGTTCGCTGCGCTCCTGAGTCCGACCTACGTTCGGCGGGCAGATTTCAATGGCGGAGTGGGGTTACTGTTTGGCGACTACGGCGGTTTGTCGGCAGGCCGCAAACATATCGAGCTGGGCGTTGTAAACGCTGGTTTGTACCTGCAGTAGGCCGAGCATCGAGTGGAACAGATTGTCGTGGCTCAGCGCTTGCTCACGGTTGTCGCGCAGGCACTGGCTGTCAAAGCCGAAGTTCTGCTGATAGCCCTTGGAGAACCACGCCAGCATGCCCACGTGCTTTTGCTGCTCGGGGGCCATGACATAAGGCGTGCCGTGCAGGAACAGGTTGTATTCGCCCAGCGACTCGCCGTGGTCGGAGATATACAGCATGCCGCTGTCGATTTTCTCTTGGTTCTGCCGCAGCAGGTCAATCAGGGTCGCCAGCACATGGTCGGTGTAGAGGATGGTGTTGTCGTAGCCGTTGACTATCTCTTCACGGGCACATTCGTTGAGCGCATTGCTGGTACACACCGGAGTGAACTGCTCAAATTTCTTCGGGTAACGCTTGAAGTACGCCGGGCCGTGGCTGCCCATCGCGTGCAGCACCAATACGGTGTCTTGCTGCAGGTTGTCGATAAAACTTTGCAGATTCTTCAGCAGTATTTCGTCATGACATTCGCCGTTGGCGCATAGCAGTGGGTCGTTGTCATTGCTGACATCGTCTTGGGTTACGCGGTCGCAGGTGCCTTTGCAGCCCGATTGGTTGTCGCGCCAAATCACCTGCAGGCCGCTGCGTTGCAATACGTCGAGCAAGCCTTCCTGGTTCTCGGCAATCGAGGCTTGATAGTTTTCACGGCCCAGGTTGGAGAACATGCAGGGTACCGACACCGCTGTTTCGGTGCCGCAGGAGTAGGCGTTGGGGAAACTGATCAAATCATCCTGTTTTTGCAGTTCCGGATTGGTTTGGCGGCCGTAGCCGAGCAGGCTGAAGTTTTCGGCGCGGGCGCTTTCACCGACTACCAGCACCGTTAGCGATTTGCGTCCGTGGTTGTTGACCTTGACGGCTCTGAGCGCATCTTCGCCAATGCGCTGGAAAGGTTGTTTGGCCGAGGCGAATTGCTCGCGCAAGTAGCCGGAGCCGGCGTTGACCAGGTTGCTGGGGGTGACCAGCAGGCGCAGTTCTTTGTGGTTGCGAAACAGCGAGGCCAGTCCTTGGTAGTTGGCCAGCGCCACGCCGCCGAGAATTGCCGCGCAGCCAGTGATCACCACTAATTTGCGCAGCAGCTCAAAATGCCAGACGCGGTAGTTGACCGGAGTTTGCCAGAGCAGCCAGGTGGGCAGCACGCCGAGCAGTAGCAGGTAGAGGCCGAGCTTGACCGAGAGTAAATCGAAGGCTTCGGCAGGGTTGGTTTCGGCGATGTTGCGCAGCATGCCTTTGTCGATCATCACCCCATATTGGTTCATGAAGTAAGCCGCGCCGGCGCCGCCCAGCAGCAGCACGCTTAGCAGCGGTTTAAACACCCCGCGAAACGCCATCAGGGTCAGCAGCAGGTTGAACGCCGCCAGCAATAACAGCGCAAATGAGCCGCGCAGCAGCAGGCCTTGCCAGTCAGAGTTGGTGATTTGCAGCAGGTGTTGCCAGAGCGCCAAGTTGAAGGCCAGCAGAAAAAACAGGCTGACTAACAGGGTCAATAGCTCTGGGCGGATAGCTTTGATTTTAAACATTGCGGCTCTGCTGGTTTTAGCGCGAAAGGGCACTGTGGCGAGTTTAAACTCCGCCACCTTAGGCTGCGTAAATTAACCAGCAGGGCATCAATGCCTTGTGAGGCCGGGGTGAAAAAATTGTTTAGACGGGATTTTTTGCTATGACGTGCTAGCTGTTGAGCGCGGCAAACTTCGTGGGGCTTTAGGAACCACATGGATGTGGGAAATGCGCTGCGCCGTATGGAACAGCTGCCGCCCGCGATGCCTTGCGCTGTGTCAGCGCGTGTTGTGGGTCGCGGGTCGCGGCTAAAGCCCCTGCTACAAAAGCTTCAGCCTGGGCAACGCATCACTGGACATGGCTTTTCTTAACCGCGCTTTAGCTGTTGATTTGCTCGGCATGGTGGCAGGCCACTTGCCGCGCCTCGAGCAGGCGCAACAGAGGCGTTTGCTGGCTGCAGAGCGGCGTGGCATGCCGGCAACGCTGGTGAAAGGCGCAGCCGCTGGGTGGGTGGAGCGGGTTGGGTAGCTCGCCGTGCAGCTGGATTTTTGGCTTGCTGGGGTCGGGGTGAATGCTCGGAGTGGCCGACAGCAGCGCCTGGGTATAGGGGTGCAGTGGTCGGCTGTAAATCAACTCTTTAGGGCCCATCTCTACCGGCTCGCCGAGGTACATCACCAGCACCTGATCGGCCACATGGCGCACCACCGCGAGGTTGTGGGAGATAAACACATAGGCGGTGTTGAACTCGGCCTGCAGGTCCATAAACAGGTTGAGCACCTGGGCCTGGATCGATACGTCCAGCGCCGAGGTCGGTTCATCGGCCACCAGTACCTTGGGTTGCAGCATCA
>JAIERD010000410.1 GCA_019747155.1 Pseudomonadaceae bacterium | reverse complement strand
CCAGGCACGCAGCGCGGCGCGTGGTTTGGCCGCCCTGGTCGATGGCCTGTGGCTGCGCGGCGCGCTGTCCGGCGCCGCCTTCGATGTCGAACAGGCGCTGCAGATTGCCTACGAATACCTGGATTTACAGTTGGCCAAGCAGCCGGTGTTGGTGTGAAACCTAACGCAATGGATCGGCGGTACAGCTTGTGTAGGAGCGGCTTCAGCCGCGATCAGATGGTGCATACAGCGCAAAAGCATCGCGGCTAAAGCCGCTCCTACAGGTTCGTGTTCATCCTTATTACCCAAACCGTCGGGCCTGGCCCGACGGTGTTACTGCCCAGTTTCAGGAGCCTTTTATGCCCCGTTTTGCCCAACAACAACTCTATATCCACGGCGCCTATGTGGACGCCAGCAGTGGCGCCACCTTCGAGTCGATCAACCCGGCCAATGGCGAGGTGCTGGCCGTGCTGCAGCGCGCCAGCCAGGCCGATGTCGAGCGGGCGGTGGTCAGCGCCGAACAGGGGCAAAAAATCTGGGCGGCGATGACCGCCATGCAGCGCTCGCGAATCCTGCGTAAAGCCGTGGATATTCTGCGTGAACGCAACGACGAGCTGGCCGAACTGGAAACCCTCGACACCGGCAAACCGCTGTCGGAAACCCGCTATGTCGACATAGTCACCGGTGCCGACGTGCTGGAGTATTACGCAGGTCTGGTGCCGGCCATCGAAGGCGAGCAAATCCCGCTGCGGCCCTCCTCCTTCGTCTATACGCGGCGCGAGCCGTTGGGCGTGGTGGCCGGCATCGGCGCCTGGAACTACCCGATCCAGATCGCCCTGTGGAAGTCCGCCCCAGCGCTGGCCGCCGGCAACGCAATGATCTTCAAACCCAGCGAGATGACTTCACTGACCACCCTGAAACTGGCTGAGATTTACACCGCCGCCGGCCTGCCCGATGGCGTGTTCAACGTGCTGACCGGCAGCGGCCGCGAGGTTGGCACCTGGCTGACCGAGCACCCGCGAATCGAGAAAATCTCCTTCACCGGCGGCACCGACACCGGCAAAAAAGTCATGGCCAGCGCTTCCAGCTCATCGCTCAAGGAAGTCACCATGGAGCTGGGCGGCAAGTCGCCACTGATCATCTTCGAAGACGCCAACCTCAACCGCGCCGCCGACATCGCGGTGATGGCCAACTTCTACAGCTCCGGGCAAGTCTGCACCAACGGCACTCGGGTGTTTGTGCCGCGCGGCCTGCAGGCGCGCTTCGAGGCCAAGGTGCTGGAGCGGGTCAAACGCATTCGCCTCGGCAGCCCGCAGGATGAAGCCACCAACTTCGGCCCGCTGGTCAGCTTTGCCCATATGGACAACGTGCTCGGCTACATCGCCAAGGGCAAAGCCGAGGGCGCGCGGTTGCTGATTGGCGGCGAGCGCGTCACCGAGGGCGACTACGCCAACGGCGCCTATGTGGCGCCAACGGTATTCACCGACTGCAAAGACAGCATGACCATCGTCCGTGAAGAAATCTTCGGCCCGGTGATGAGCATCCTGGCCTACGACGACGAAGACGAAGTGATCCGCCGCGCCAACGACACCGAGTTTGGCCTGGCCGCCGGCGTGGTGACCCAGGACCTGAATCGCGCCCACCGAGTGATCCATCAGCTGGAGGCCGGCATCTGCTGGATCAACACCTGGGGCGAGTCGCCGGCCGAGATGCCGGTTGGCGGTTACAAGCAATCCGGCGTCGGCCGTGAGAACGGCCTGACCACCTTGGCGCAATACACTCGGATCAAATCCGTACAGGTCGAGTTAGGCGGCTATACCTCGGTGTTTTGAGGTTCTGGCCCCCGTAGGGTGGGCTTCAGCGACCCACATGGATGTGGGAAATGCGGCAAGCCGTATGGAACGGCTGCCGCCCGCGACCGTGACGGCGCGGATAACGGTGGGCTGAAGCCCACCCTACAGAGTGTTTACGCAGGAATCCCCCATGCCCCAGCAATACGACTACATCATCATCGGCGCCGGCTCGGCGGGTAACGTGCTGGCCACGCGCCTGACCGAAGATGCAGGCGTCAGCGTGTTGTTGCTGGAGGCTGGCGGCCCGGATTATCGGCTGGATTTTCGCACCCAAATGCCCGCCGCCCTGGCTTATCCGCTGCAGGGTAAACGCTACAACTGGGCCTACCAGACCGAACCCGAACCGCACATGAACAACCGGCGCATGGAGTGCGGGCGCGGCAAGGGCCTGGGCGGCTCATCCCTGATCAACGGCATGTGCTACATCCGTGGCAACGCCCTGGACTACGACGGCTGGGCGCAAATGCCGGGGCTGGAAGACTGGAGCTATAGCCACTGCCTGCCGTATTTTCGCAAATCGGAAAGCCGCGACCTGGGCGCCAACGCCTACCACGGCGGCGATGGCCCGGTCAGCGTAACCACCCCCAAGGCCGGCAATAATCCGCTGTTCAAGGCCATGGTCGAGGCTGGTGTACAAGCAGGCTTCCCCGCCACCGACGACCTCAACGGCTATCAGCAGGAAGGCTTCGGCCCCATGAGCCGCACCGTCACCCCCCAGGGCCGGCGCTCCAGCACTGCCCGTGGCTATCTGGATCAGGCCCGTGGCCGGCCGAACTTGACCATCGTCACCCACGCCCTGACCGAGCGAATTCTGTTCGACGGCAAACGCGCCATCGGCGTGGCTTATTTACAGGGCGACAACGACACCCCAGTCAGCGTTCAGGCCAACCGCGAAGTGCTGCTGTGTGGCGGGGCGATTGCCTCGCCACAGATTTTGCAACGCTCAGGCGTCGGCCCGGCCGACTTGCTGCGCGACCTGGACATTGCCGTGGTGCATGACTTGCCCGGGGTTGGCGAGAACCTGCAGGACCATCTGGAAATGTACCTGCAGTACCAGTGCACCCAACCAGTGTCGCTGTACCCGGCCCTGCTCTGGTGGAACCAGCCGGCAATTGGCGCCGAGTGGCTGTTGCTCGGCACCGGCAGCGGCGCCAGCAACCAGTTCGAGGCCGGCGGCTTTATCCGCACCCGTGCCGAGTTCGCCTGGCCGAATATTCAGTACCATTTTTTGCCGGTGGCGATTAATTACAACGGCAGCAATGCGGTCAAGGAACACGGTTTTCAGGCCCATGTCGGCTCCATGCGCTCGCCCAGCCGTGGGCGCATCCGCCTGCGCTCGAAAGATCCGCGCCAGCACCCGAGCATCCTGTTCAACTACATGGCCCATGAGCAGGACTGGCAAGAGTTTCGCGACGGCATCCGCATCACCCGCGAGATCATGGCGCAACCGGCACTGGATGCCTTTCGCGGCAAAGAACTGAGTCCAGGCGCGGCGCTGCAGAGCGACGCCGAGCTGGATCAATTTATCCGCGAGCACGCCGAGACCGCCTTCCACCCGTCCTGTTCGTGCAAGATGGGCAGTGATGCCATGGCGGTGGTCGACGGCCAAGGCCGGGTGCATGGCCTCGAAGGGCTGCGGGTGGTGGATGCCTCGATCATGCCGCTGATCACCACCGGCAACCTCAACGCGCCGACCATCATGCTGGCCGAAAAGATCGCCGACCAGATCCGTGGCCGCGCGCCGCTACCGCGCAGCGACGCCGATTACTACGTGGCCGGTAATGCGCCAGTGCGGGGTAAGGCGTTGCGTTGAGCCATATGAAACGGCTGCGCCCGCGACTCACCGACGATTTGTAGGAGGGCTTTAGCGACCCACATGGATGTGGGAAATGCGGTGAGCCGTATGGAACGGCTGCCGCCCGCGATAGGGCAACAGCATCGCGGCTAAAGCCCCTCCTACAAAACCACCACCCTCACCTCACCCGATCCGCTGGTAACCCCATGGCCGTATTCACCCCCCTGACCCGCGCGCAGCTCGAAGACTTTGTGCAGCCCTATCAACTCGGCCAATTGCTCGACTATCAGCCGATTAGCGAGGGCAGCGAGAACAGCAATTTCTTCGTCAGCCTGGAGCAAGGCGAGTTCGTCCTGACCCTGATTGAGCGCGGCCAGGCCAGCGAGTTACCGTTCTTTATTCAGCTATTGGAGCGCCTGCATCAGCAGGATTTTGCCGTGCCCTACGCGGTGCCGACAGCGGACGGACAAGCCCTGCGCCAGCTGGCCGGCAAACCGGCGCTGCTGCAACCGCGCCTGTCCGGCCGGCATGTGCAACAGCCAGTGCCCCAGCATTGCCGCGCAGTCGGTGCCTGGCTGGCGGGCTTGCACCTGACTACCACCGCGCAACCACTACCACGCCAAACCGACCGGGGTTTGACCTGGATGCTTGAGCAAGGCAGACAACAAGCCGCGCAATTGCACAGCAGCGCGGCCACTTTGCTGCGCAAAAGCCTTAACGAAATTCCCGCCCTGCAAGCGGCCCTGCCACACCTGCCGTGCGCCAATTTGCATGGCGACCTGTTTCGCGACAATGTGCTGTTTGACGGTGAGCAGCTAAGCGGGGTGATCGACTTTTACAACGCCTGTTCGGGGCCGATGCTCTATGACCTTGCGATTGCCGTAAACGACTGGTGCAGCACAGAGACTGGGGAACTCGACCCCGAACGCTGCACCGCGCTGCTGGCCGCTTACGCCGAGCTTCGGCCATTCAGCGGCGCCGAAGCCGAACTGTGGCCACTGATGCTGCGCATCGCCTGCCTGCGTTTCTGGCTGTCGCGCCTGCTGGCCAGCGCCGACTATCGCGGCCACAGCGGCCAACCAAAAGACCCGCAGCAATACCAACAAATGCTCGCCCGCCGCTGGCAAGCCGCACCGCCCTTGCCGGGTTGATCCGAGAATTTAGCGGCCCGTCGCGAGCGTCGGTAGCCCGACTGGCTGACCTCATGCTGAATGCGCGTCGGACTCTGCGTAGGGTGGGCTTACCCTACGTTTTGCACTCAACATGTAACTACTGCAGCGCCAACACTAACAACACAGTCGCTTCGGCCAACTCGACCAGGGCGCCTGCGGTGTCGCCGGTGCAGCCGCCCAGGCGTTGCAGCATTAATTGGCGCAGGCCGGCCAATAACAGCAGCGCCGCCAGCACGGCCAACAGCCCCGACCAACCGCCGATAAGCACCAGCAAAAGGCCATGGCCAGCCAACCAGTGCGGCAGTTCACGCCGTGGCAAGTGTTCGGCCAGCGCCGCGCCTAAGCCACCAGCGCGCACGTAAGGCGTAGTCAGAAACAGCAGCGGCACCAAGCCCCGGGCCAGCCAGGGCGCCAACAACAAGGCCAATGGCTGGCCGGCTTGCAGCAAGGTCGCCAGGGCGACGAACTTGAGCAGCAGCAGCAAAACCAAGACCACCACCGCAATCGGCCCGCTGCGCGGGTCCTGCATGATGCTCAGGGTGCGCTCGCGGTCGCCATAGCCACCGGCCCAGGCATCGGCGCTGTCAGCCAGACCATCCAGATGCAGGCCGCCAGTGATGCCAACCCACAGCAGCAACAGGATGGCGGCTTGCAGCAACGGCGCGGCGCCGGTCAGCGCCCATTGCGCCAACAGCAGCAAGGCACCGATCAGCAAGCCAACCAGCGGATACCACAGCAGCGAACGACCCACTTGCGCGGCCGCCGGCATGCCCGGCAGGCGCACCGGCAAGCGGGTGAGAAACTGCAGGGCGATTAAGAAAGCCGGCACGGCGCCACTTCATTAAATTCACCGGCCACGCAGTTCAAGCCTTTCAGCGTGGCGTGCGGCACTTCAACTTGCAGCAAGTGCGCCTCAGGCAAACCTCGGGCACGGGCCAGCAGCAGGCGCATTACGCCGCCGTGGGTAATCACCAGCACGCGCTGGCCAGCCAGTTCGATGCTCAGGCGCCCGACGGTAGTCAACACCCGGTTGGCAAATTCGCGTACCGGCTCGGCGGCAGGCGGGGTGAAAGCGTAGGGGTCGTTCCAAAACTGGCCCAGGGCTTGTTCGTCCTCGAACAGTATCTCGGCGGCGTTGCGCCCTTCCCACTCGCCAAAATGCAGCTCACGCAGGTCCGCTTCGATGCGCAGCGGCAGGCCACGGGCCTCGGCGAATTGCTCGGCGAACGCTTGGCAGCGCTGCAACGGCGAGCTGATCACCAAGTCCCAGCCGCCAAAGTCGGCCAGGGCTTGCTGCATTTGCGTCTGACCGTGTTCGGTCAACTGATCATCGGTGCTGCCGCGAAAACCATTGCCGCCGGTGGTTTCACCGTGGCGCAATAAATCCAGTTGTAGGCTCATGCTTGCCGCTCCGTCACTGCTGCTTGTTGAAAAGTGGCCATGCCCGCATGCAGCTCACAGGCCAGCTTGATTAAGGGTAAAGCCAAAGCCGCGCCGCTACCCTCGCCCAGGCGCAGGCCCAGGTCGAGTAAAGGTTGTGCAGCCAGGATAGCCAGCAACGCCTTGTGCCCAGGCTCGGCGCCGGCATGGGCGAACAGCAACCAGGGCTGGCAAGCGGGATTCAACCGCAGCGCGCAGAGCGCCGCAGCGCTGCAAATAAAGCCATCCACCAGCACCGGGATACCAGTTTGGGCGCAGGCCAGATAAGCCCCAGTCAGCGCCGCCAACTCGAAACCACCGACGCGGCGCAAGGCCTCGAAGGGTTCGGCCAAGGCCGCGCCGTGCAGCGCCAGCGCCCGCTCGATAACCGCTTGTTTATGCGCCACGCCAGCCTGATCCAGCCCGGTGCCGGGGCCGACCAACTGCGCCGGTGACTCATCACTCAGGGCGCAAGCCAGGGCAGTGGCGGCAGTGGTATTGCCGATGCCCATTTCGCCGGCGAGAAATAAATCCGTGCCTGCTGCCTGTGCCCGCGCCACGGCATCACGGCCAGCGGCCAAGGCCAGCAGGCATTGCTCGACGCTCATGGCCGGGCCTTGGGCAAAATTGGCGGTGCCAGCACCGAGGCGCAGATGGCGCACGCCGGGCAACTCCAGACTAGGGTCGATGGTGCCGAGATCCACCACCTCCAGCGGTATATTTTGCACCCGCGCCAACACGCTGACCGCCGCGCCGCCGCTGACAAAGTTGTGCAGCATCTGCGCTGTCACCGCCTGCGGATAGGCCGACACGCCCTCGGCCACTACGCCGTGATCGCCAGCAAACAGGCTCAACCACGGCCGCTCAATCTGCGGCTGTTCGCGGCCCTGCAAGCCGGCCAATTGAATGGCGACAGTCTCCAGTTGGCCCAGCGCCCCGGCCGGTTTAGTCAGCTGCGTTTGGCGGGCGGTGGCGGCGGCGCTGGCAACGCTATCGGGCTGACGACAAGCATCCAGCCACCAATTGTTCTCAGTCATAAAGGTTCTCCCTTGAGCAGCATGGGCAGGCCGGCGACGGTGAAGATCACCCGCTGGCAACGTTCGGCGATGGCCTGATGCAGCCAGCCGGCTTCATCCACATAACGACGGGTCAGCTCGCCCATGGGCACCACGCCCAGACCGGTTTCGTTGCTGACCAAAATGATCCGCCCCGGCAGTTCAGCCAGACAATCGAGCAGCGCCTCGCGCTCGGCAATCAGCCGCGCGTCATCCTCCAACATCAACAAATTGGTCAGCCACAGGGTCAGGCAATCCACCAGCAGACAGCGATCAATACGAGCCTGTTGTTGCAGCACTTGCGCCAGCGCTATGGGTTCCTCAATCAACGCCCACTCGGCCGGACGGCGCTCGCGGTGCTGGCGAATACGCGCACTCATCTCGCCATCCAGCGCCTGGCTGGTGGCGATATAGGTCACAGCTAAACCACTGTCCGCCGCCAGTTTTTCGGCCAAGCGACTTTTACCGGAGCGGGCGCCGCCGAGAATCAATTCACGCATCAATTACTCCAATGCTTGCGGTAAATACCGGGCGGACTCGCGTAGACCGGACGTAGGCGGACGTAGGGCGGACTCAGGAGCGCAGCGAACAGTCCGCCACGCAATCGGTGCACTGGTGTACTGCTTCGCGAGTACACCCTACGGCGAGTCCACCCTACGTCCGTCTTACAGGCCACAAAGCTCACGCAACTTGTCGGTATCCATATGCACCTCGACCAGATCGGCCAGCCGCTCGATATCGCGCTCACGCAGCGCGTGGTAATCAAACTCTTGCACCTCGGCCAAGCCGGCCCAACGCAACAAGGCGCTGCACGCTTGCGGCGTTTCGAACAGGCCGTGCAGATAGGTGCCGAGCACCTGACCGTCGACGCTCAAGGCGCCATCGCTGCGGCCATCGCCCAGCCGCACGGCTGCTTGCTCCAGCGCCGGGCCGTTGCTGACTCCGGCATGAATCTCATAACCGCTGACCGGCGCATCCTCCAGACACAGCCGGCCCTGCACCGTGCGCAGTTGCTTCTCTGCTTCCAGCACTGTGCTGAAATCCAGCAATCCCAGCCCGGCGCTACTGCCCGGCGCGCCTTCCAGTCCAAGCGGGTCGTCGATGCTGGTACCGAGCATCTGCAGGCCACCGCAAATACCCAGCAGCTTGCCGCCGTAACGCAGATGACGTTGCAGCGCCGGCTCCCAGCCGTTGGCGCGCAAGAAGGCCAGATCGGCGCGCACGCTTTTCGAGCCGGGCAAGATGATCAGGTCGGCGGGTGGGATGGCGGCACCTGGGCCGACAAATTGCAAATCGACCTGCGGATGCAGGCGTAGCGGATCGAAGTCGGTGTGATTGCTGATGCGCGGCAGCACCGGCACCACTACTTTCAGCACCCGGTCAGCTTTACCGGCCTGGCGCTGGTCGATGCCGTCTTCGGCCTCCAGATGCAGGTTGTGCAGGTAAGGCAGCACGCCGAGCACCGGTTTGCCGGTGCGCGCCTCCAGCCAATCCAGCCCCGGTTGCAGCAGGCCGATATCGCCACGAAAACGGTTGATCACGAAGCCTTTGACCCGCGCCTGCTCGCTGGCCGAGAGCAACTCCAGGGTGCCGACAAGATGAGCAAACACCCCGCCCTTGTCGATGTCGGCGATGATAATCACCGGGCAATCCACTGCCTCGGCAAAACCCATATTGGCGATATCGTTGGCCCGTAAGTTGATCTCGGCCGGCGAGCCAGCGCCCTCGACCATCACCACTCTATAGTTGGCGCTAAGGCGTTGATGGGATTCCAGCACCGCCGCCATCGCGACTTTTTTGTAGTCGTGATAAATCCCGGCCTGCATATTGGCCACCGCGCGGCCGTGGATGATCACTTGGGCGCCGGTGTCGGAATTGGGCTTGAGCAGCACCGGATTCATGTCGGTGTGCGGCGCTAAACCTGCGGCTTGAGCCTGCACCGCTTGGGCACGACCGATCTCGCCACCTTCGGCCGTGACCGCCGAATTAAGCGCCATGTTTTGCGGTTTGAACGGCACCACCGCCACGCCCTCACGGGCCAGCCAACGGCACAGGGCCGTCACCAGGGTGCTTTTGCCGGCGTCGGAGGTAGTGCCCTGCACCATCAGAGTGGCGGCAGCTTTCATGGCTTGCTCCCAGATAAATCGTCTAAGGCCAGGCGCAAGCGCTGCCAATCGGCCTCGCTGGCTGGCAGGCCAAAACGCAGGCTCTGCGGCTGAGTAAAGTGTCGCAGCAGAATCCCGCGTTGGCCGAAATGCTGCTGCAGCGCGGCGGCATTCGCAGTGACCAACCACTGAAACAAGGCGCAACCCTGCACCGCCAAGCCATAGTCGGCCAACAAGGTGACCAGACGTTGACTGGCCTGTTGCAGTCGCAGGCTTTGTTGCTGATGAGCCGCCGCATCAGCCAGACAGGCCAGGCCAATCCAGCGCGCCGGACCGCTGACGGCCCAGGGGCCGAGACGCTCATTCAATTGATCAAGCAGGCTTTGCTCGGCCAGTACGAAGCCCAGGCGCACCCCGGCCAGACCATAAAACTTGCCGAATGAGCGCAGCACAATCAGCCCTGGCAGATGACTGTGGGCGGCCAAGCTCAGCTCGGGTGTGGCATCGATAAAGGCCTCGTCCACCACCAGCCAACCGCCCCGGACGGCCAGACGGGCATGCCAGTCGAGCAACTGTTGTGGAGCAAATACGCGGCCGGTGGGGTTATTCGGATTAACCAACAGCAGCACATCGAGCGACTCCAGCGCGGCCTCGACGGCCTCGTCACTCAGTTCCAGCACTTGATGGCCGGCGCGCTGCCACGCGTGAGCGTGCTCGGCGTAACAGGGCGAAATAATCCCGACTCGGCTACCGGCGCTGCGCAATTGCGGCAGAAGTTGAATCGCCGCCTGCGCACCGGCCACTGGCAATACCTGCTGGGCGCCGTAACGCTCAGCGGCCACGGCGGCCAGACCATCCTCAACTTCCGGCAGGCGCTGCCAAACGCTGGCCGGCACCGCAGGAAACTCGAATGGCCAAGGCGCCAGCCCAGTGGACAGGTCCAGCCAGTCGGCCAAAGGAATGCTGTATTGCTGCGCCGCCGCCCGTAACCGGCCACCGTGCTCAAGCATAAAAACTACCCACCACGCAGAGCAGCACCAGCCACAGGGCGACGCCGCTTTGAACTAAATGCAGAGCACGGCGAATATCCGCAGCCACCGGCGCGACGCCCTCGCCCAAGGGTGGACGTTGATGCAGCTCACCGTGATAAACCGCCGCGCCACCCAGGGCCAAACCCAGCGCACCAGCCCCAGCGGCCATCACCGGGCCGGCATTCGGGCTATCCCACGTCGGAGCTTGCGCGCGCCAGCAGCGCAGCGCCAAGGCGGTCTGCCCGCACAGCGCGTAGGTCAGGGCCACCAGCCGGGCCGGCAGGTAATTGAGCAGGTCATCGAGGCGCGCCGCCGCCCAGCCGAACTTTAAAAAACGTGGCGTGCGGTAGCCCCACATGGCGTCCAAGGTATTACTCAGGCGATAGAGCACCACCCCTGCGGGGCCTGCGACGATAAACCAGAACAGCGTGG
>JAIERD010000472.1 GCA_019747155.1 Pseudomonadaceae bacterium | reverse complement strand
CGCCTGGGCTGGAAGACGCCGTACGAAGTTTATGCAGGGGTGAGCGTTGCACTTATGTGTTGAATTCAGGCTGGATAACTGGCAGCAACGGCGCAACCAGATCAGCACCCTGGCCAGCAACCTCAGCAATACCTATCAAGGCCTGGATGCCAACGCGCTGCTCAGTAGCGCTAATTACGACCGGCCGATTTTTGAAAACTTCATCACCACCTTCGGCTATCGCGACCTGAAACTGGTGCTGCCCGACAGCAGCGTGATGTTTAGCCTGCAGCGCGACAGCGACTACCAGCACAAGCTCAGCGACAGCTCGCTGCAAGGCACACCGCTGGCCCAACTGGTCAAGCAAAGCCGCGACAACCGCCAGCTGATGATCAGCGACCTGCTCTATAACGAGCTCAGCAAAGAGCCGACCCAATACCTGGCGGCGCCGATCATGGCCGACGGCGAGCTGATCATGACCCTGGTGCTGGAGCTGCCGATCGCCCCCCTCAATACCGTGATGCAAACGCGCCAAGGCCTGGGTGACAAGGGCGAGACCTATTTGGTCGGCAGCGACAGCCGTCTGCGCTCCGACTCGGTGCGCTTTCCCGAGCGGCAAGTCGCGCGCGACCTGGCACCATCAGACAGCCTGCACGCCAGCGCCATCAGCGGCGCCCTGGCCGGCCAGCAAGGACGAATTAGCGAGGCTGGACTGGATGGCAACCTGACCCTCAAGGTGTTTTTGCCCCTGGAGTTTGATGGCAATCATTGGGCCCTGATCGCCGAGATGGATCAGGACCAAGCCTTTGCCCCGGTACGCCGTTTAATGTGGCAAATGCTGCTGCTCGGCCTGTTAACCGTTGCGGCCGTGATCGCCGCCACCTGGCTGGTCAGTCGCAGCGTGATGCGTCCGCTGGGTGGCGAGCCGAGCAACATGAGCGCCCTCGCCCGCCGCCTAGCTGCTGGTGAACTGAATCTGCCCAGCGTCAACGGCCAGCAATTTGGTCTGATGCACGCCTTGCATGAGATGGCCCAAGCCTGGCGCGAAGTGATCGAACGCCTGCGCCAATCCAGCCAAGACGTCGACCAGGCCAGCGGCGAAATTTTGCAGGCTGCCAGCCAAACCAGTGAGCGTCTGGACCTACAGCAGGAGGCGCTGGAGATGGTGGTCAGCGCTGTGGAACAGATGGCCTGCACCGTACAGGAAATTGCCCGCAACGCCGGCGACAGCGCCCACAGCAGCGAAGCGGCGCGCAACGCCTTCGGCTTGATGCAAGGCACCCTGCAACAGATGATCGGCCAACAAGGCCGGCTGTTAAGCGACATCAGCAAGGCCGGTAACGTGGTCGACACTCTGGCCAAAGACGCCCTGCAAATTGGCTCGGTGCTGGCAGTGATTCGCGGCATCGCCGACCAGACCAACTTGCTGGCCTTGAACGCCGCCATCGAAGCCGCCCGCGCCGGCGAGCAAGGCCGTGGCTTTGCCGTGGTCGCCGATGAGGTGCGCAACCTGGCCCAGCGCACCAGCAGCGCCACCGAAGAAATCGTCGGCATCACCAATGCCCTGCACGGCTCCTCCAGCGAGGCGCTGAAAACCATGCAAGCCTCCGCCGAGCAGGCCCACGCCCTAGAGCGTGAAACCCAGGTGGTACTCGGCTCCTTGAGCCAACTGAATGATTCACTGCAAAGCGTGCAGGCCTTTGCCGTGCAAATTTCGACCGCCGCCGTCGAGCAGGCCGGCGTCACTCAGGAGGTCAACCAGCACATGCATCGCCTGCACGACATGACCCGCGACAACCGTCAAACCGCCGCCCACACCCGCGACAGCGGCCAACACCTGCAACAGCTCGCCAACAGCCAGCAGGCGCTGGTGCAGCGTTTTAGCCTGTGAAGCCTTAAATCGTTAATGATTGAAACACTAGCTGTAGGAGGGGCTTTAGCCGCGACCCGCGTCTCACAACGCTCACTGACACAGCGCAAGGCATCGCGGGCAGCAGCCGTTCCATACGGCGCACCGCATTCCCCACATTCATGCGGGTCCTAAAGCCCCTCCCACGAGGTTTGCGGCGCTCAGTAGTTAACCGAGCGGCACCAGCCACTGACCACTGGCGCGCTGTAAATGGGTGGTCAACTCGTCCAGTAACTCGCCGCCATTGCGCCAGTGGTGCCAGTACAACGGCACGTCCAGAGCCCGGCCGGGCAACAGCTCAACCAACTGACCGTCGGCCAGCTGGCTGCTCACCTGCAGCTCAGGCACCAAGCCCCAGCCCAGACCGCCTGCGGTGAGCTGCACAAAGCCCTCGGAGGATGGACACAGGTGGTGAATAAAGCCGCCGGCCACCCCCAGATTCTGCAGATAACGATGCTGCAATTGGTCATCCGGGCCAAAGACGATCGCCGGCACCCGCGCCAAACCCGCCGCCGTTACTCCAGCAGCAAAGTGCCGGGCAATAAAGGCCGGACTGGCCAGCGCCCGATAGCGCATGGCCCCCAGTAACTGACTGCGGGCGCCGGCCACCGGCCGCTCGGCGGCGCACACGCAGGCCGCCACATCACCGCCACGCATACGTTTGAGGCCCACTTCCTGGTCTTCCACCACCAGTTCCAGCAATACCTGATGGCTGGCGCAAAACGGCCCAACGGCCGCCGCCCACCAAGTCGCCAAGCTGTCGGCATTCAGCGCGATGCGCAGGCGCTGCACAGTGCCGCCCTCGTCCAGCGCCGGCACCTGGCCGTGCAAGTCGCGCTCAAGCAAACGCACCTGCTGCACATGGTTAAGCAGACGCCGGCCAATCTCGGTCGGTGCTGGCGGCGTGCCCCGCACCAACACCGGCTGACCGACCCGCGCCTCGAGCAGCTTGATCCGCTGCGAAACTGCCGATTGCGACAAGCCCAACAGCTGCGCCGCCCGCTCAAACCCAGCCTGCTCTACCACTGCCGCCAAGGCGGCAAGCAGTTTGTAATCGAACATTATTAATTTCTCTAATGAGTAATCAGCATGATTTGTTTCTCTTATACATCTTGACCGCGCAGGCTGACCAGCATCGAGCCGCAATAGAGCGCTCATTTGCACCTTAGCCATCCACCCTACTCAGGAAGCGCCCAGCATGTGGCACAGCTATTTCAACGGAATCTTGGTCGCCATCGGCCTGATCATGGCAATCGGGGCGCAAAACGCCTTTGTGCTGGCGCAAAGCCTGCGTCGCGAACATCACCTGAGCGTCGCGGCCCTCTGCGTGCTCTGCGATGCGCTACTGGTCACCCTGGGAGTGTTTGGCCTGGCCACACTTTTGACCCAAAGCCCGCTGCTGCTGGGTCTGGCCCGTTGGGGTGGTGCGGCGTTTTTGCTGATTTATGGCAGTCAGGCGTTGCTGCGTGCCCTGCGCCCGCAAGCGCTCAATCAGGCCGAACAAAGTGGTCCACGTTCACGTCGCGCGGTGTTGCTCAGCGCCCTAGCGGTCACCTTACTGAACCCCCACGTATATCTGGATACAGTTTTGCTGATCGGCTCCCTCGGCGCCCAGCAAGCGGCGCCTGGCGCCTACGCCTTGGGCGCGGCCAGTGCATCCTTGGTGTGGTTCTTCACCCTGGCTATCGGCGCCGCCTGGCTGGCCCCGTGGCTGGCACGCCCGGCCACCTGGCGCCTGCTGGATCTGGCCGTGGCAGCGATGATGTTCAGCGTCGCCGGCCAGTTAGTGCTCGCCGGCTAAGCCAATTGCGGCCAGGACAAGGCTCTGGCTCGGCTTCTCCACACAGTTGTTGCGTGGTTAGCACTAGGTTCGGGTGCTATCATCGGCCGTTCGCGGCGCCCTGAGCCATAAGCTTGGCGTCGCCGGCCGGCCCGTGAACCGGTTGCGCGCGTGCAGCGCACACACAGACCTGATGCCTGACCTAATAAACAACGGAGATAAACCATGGCTTTCGAATTGCCGCCACTGCCCTACGAGAAAAACGCCCTCGAGCCGCACCTGTCTGCCGAGACCCTGGAGTTCCACCACGATAAGCACCACAACACTTACGTGGTTAACCTGAACAACCTGGTGCCAGGCACCGAGTTCGAAGGCAAAACACTCGAAGAAATCATCAAGACTTCCGCCGGCGGCATCTTCAATAACGCCGCGCAAATCTGGAACCACACCTTCTACTGGAACTGCCTGGCGCCAAACGCCGGCGGCCAACCGACCGGCGCTCTGGCCGATGCGATCAACGCAGCCTTCGGCTCGTTCGACAAGTTCAAAGAAGAGTTCAGCAAGACCTCCATCGGCACCTTCGGCTCCGGCTGGGGCTGGCTGGTGAAGAAAGCTGACGGCTCCCTGGCGCTGGCCAGCACCATCGGCGCAGGCTGCCCGCTGACCAGCGGCGACACCCCGCTGCTGACCTGCGACGTGTGGGAACACGCCTACTACATCGACTACCGCAACATGCGTCCTAAGTATGTAGAAGCGTTCTGGAACCTGGTTAACTGGGACTTCGTGGCGAAAAACTTCGCTGCCTAAGCCCTTGGCCGCTACCGCTCGGTAGCGCGCTAAAACAAAAAAGCCCGCATCCATGGATGCGGGCTTTTTTGTGGGTCTCGTAGGGTGGGCTTTAGCTCACCAGAATTGCCGAAAATGGTGGGCTGAAACCCACCCTACGCGCTAACCCAGCCTAACTCTTACGCCTTGGCCGGCTTAACCCGGAACCAGGCGGCGTACAGCGCCGGCAAGAACAGCAGGGTCAAGGCCGTGGCCACCACCAGGCCGCCCATGATCGCCACTGCCATCGGCCCGAAGAACACGCTGCGTGACAGCGGGATCATCGCCAGCACCGAGGCCAGTGCGGTCAGCACTATCGGCCGGAAGCGTCGCACGGTGGCGCCGACAATGGCGTCCCACTGATTGATGCCCGCCGCGATGTCCTGCTCGATCTGGTCGACCAAAATCACCGAGTTACGCATGATCATCCCCGACAAGGCGATGGTGCCGAGCATGGCGACAAAACCAAAGGGCTGCTGGAACACGATCAAGAACAGGGTGACGCCGATCAGCCCCAGGGGCGCGGTGAGAAACACCATGGCCGACAGTGAGAAGCTTTTCAGCTGCAGCATCAGCAAGGTCAGCACCACCAGAATAAACAGCGGCACCCCGGCGTTAACCGAGCCCTGGCCCTTGGCCGCATCCTCGACGGTACCAGCAACGTTGAGTTCGTAACCCGACGGCAGCTCACTCATGACCGGCTGCAAGGTTGGCATGATCTGCTTAACCAGAGTCGCCGGCTGCTCCTGGCCATAGATATCGGCGCGCACGGTGACAGTTGGCAGCCGATTGCGGTGCCAGATAATTCCCTCTTCGAAGCCATATTCCAGGGTCGCCACTTGCGACAAGGCCACGCTCTTGCCGCTATCGGTGGGAATGGCCAGGCTTGGCAACTGCGACAACTGCTGACGGTCATCGGTGCTGCCACGCTGCAAGATCTCGATCAGCTCATTGCCCTCGCGGTACTGACTGACACTGGAGCCAGACAACGCGCTCTGCAGAAACCGCGACAGATCCGAGGTATTCACCCCCAGAGCCCGCGCACGATCCTGATCGACTAGCAGGCGGATGACCTTGCTCGGCTCCTCCCAATCCAGATGCACATTCACCACATGGGGGTTCTCGCGCACCTTGTCGGCCACTTGCCGGGCCAGCGCACGCACCACCTCAATGTGCTCGCCCGAGAGCCGGAACTGGATCGGATAGCCTACCGGCGGGCCATTCTCCAGGCGCGAAACCCGCGAGCGCAAGGTTGGGAACTCATCGTTGAGCAATTGAATCAGCCACACCCGCAGCGCTTCGCGATCTTCAACCGATTTAGCCAGCAGCACAAACTGAGCAAAGCTGGCCGACGGCAGCTCTTGGTTGAGCGACAGGAAGAACCGTGGCGAACCGGAGCCCACATAGGCCACGTAGTTAACAATGCCCTCGTGCTCTTTGAGAATCGCTTCCAGGCGTTTGACCTGCTCATTGGTGGCGGTCAACGACGCGCCTTCGTTAAGCTTCATATCCACCAGCAACTCCGGCCGACCGGAAGCCGGGAAGAACTGCTGCGGCACGAAACGGAACATCACGATGGAGACTACAAACAGCCCGACGGTCAGCAGTATCACGCTCTTGCGCCGGCGCACGCACCAGTCCACGGTACGCCGCACCCGCTGATAGAACGGCGTTGCGTAGGGGTCATAGCCTTTATCGCTGCCGCCATGTTTGGCCGCATGCAACTTGGCCAGGTCTGGCAGCAAGCGCTCGCCCAAATAGGGCACAAACACAACTGCGGCAACCCACGACGCCAGCAGGGCGATGGTCACCACTTGGAAGATCGAGCGGGTGTACTCACCGGTATTGGAGTTGGCCGTGGCGATCGGCAAGAAACCGGCGGCAGTGATCAGGGTGCCGGTCAGCATCGGGAAGGCGGTGCTGGTCCAGGCATAACTGGCGGCGGTCAGGCGGTCGAAACCCTGCTCCATTTTGATCGCCATCATCTCAACCGCAATGATCGCGTCATCCACCAGCAGGCCGAGCGCCAACACCAGAGCACCGAGGGAGATCTTGTGCAGGCCGATGCCGAAAAACTGCATGCTGGCAAAGGTCATCGCCAGCACCAGTGGAATCGACAGGGCCACCACCAAACCGGTGCGCAGCCCCAGGGAGAAGAAGCTCACCAGCATGACGATGATCAGCGCCTCGACCAGCACCTGGACGAACTCGCCAACACCGGCCCGCACGGCGGCTGGCTGATCTGAGACTTTGCTCAACTGCATCCCGGCCGGCAAGGTTTCCTGCAAGCGGGCAAACTCTTTCTCCAACGCGGTGCCGAGCACCAGGATATCGCCACCGGACTTCATCGATACGGCAATGCCCAGCGCGTCCTCACCCATAAAGCGCATGCTCGGTGCGGCCGGGTCATTAAAGCCGCGATGCACCTCAGAGACATCGCCGATGCGGAAGGTTCGGTCGCCCACTTGAATAGGGAAATCGCGAATTTCTTTGACACTTTGGAAACTGCCCGACACGCGCAAACGCACGCGATCGGTGGGGGTTTCAAAGAAGCCGGCGGCGCTTAAAGCGTTTTGTTTATCGAGTGCTTGCTGCACGGCCACCAACGGCACCCCAAGGGTCGCCAGTTTGACGTTCGACAGCTCGATCCAGATTTTTTCATCCTGCAGGCCGAGCAGCTCGACCTTGCCGACGTCCTTAACCCGCTGCAACTGCAGTTGCACGCGGTCGGCGTAGTCTTTCAATACTGCGTAGTCGAAACCGTTGCCGGTCAAGGCGTAGACATTACCGAAGGTGGTGCCGAACTCATCGTTAAAGAACGGCCCCTGAATGCCCTGGGGTAAATACTGGCGAATGTCGTTGGTTTTTTTGCGAATCTGATACCAGAGCGCTTCGATCTCGCCGGAGCGAATGCCTTCACGGGCCAGGAAGGTGACCTGCGACTCACCCGGCCGCGAGAACGAGATGATCTTGTCGAAATCACCGGTCTCCATCAGCTTCTTTTCGATGCGTTCGGTGACTTGCTTGGAGACTTCTTCAGCTGTCGAGCCCGGCCACTTGGTGTTGATCACCATGGCCCGGAAGGTAAAGGGCGGGTCTTCGCTCTGCCCCAGTTTGGTGTAGGAAAAAGCCCCCACCAGAGCCAGCAACAACATGAAATAACGCACGATCTGGCGATTTCGCAGCGCCCAAGCGGAAAGATTAAAACCCATCGCCCGTTACTCCTTCGCCGCCAAGTCAATCGCGCGATTATCGCGATCAACCGGACGCACCACCTGCCCCTCGCGCAACACTTGCACGCCGGCAGCCACTACCCAGTCATCGGCTTTGAGGCCGGAGAGCACCGGCACACTGGTTTCGGCAAAGGCGCCAATGGTGACCGGGGTACGCTGCAACTTGGAGGTGCCAGGTGCAACCACCCACACATAGGGCGAACCACTCTCCGCCGTTAGCGCCGACAGCGGCACGGCCAGCGGCACTTCGCCGTCGACCCGGATAAATACCCGCGCGCTTTGGCCGAGCTCCGCCGGCACCTTACCTTCGGTAAAGGCCACTCGCGCGGCAAAGGTTCGTGACTGCGGATCGGCCGCCGGGGCCAGTTCGCGGATGCGCCCCGGGAAGCGCTGATTAGCCTGCGACCACAGTTCAACCTCAACCACTTGGCCGACCTTGATCCGCTCAAATGTCTGCTCCGGCAAACTGATCAGCACTTCGCGCTCGCCATCGGCGGCCAGGGTAAATACTGTCTGGCCGGCGGCAACCACCTGCCCGGCTTCCAGCAAGCGCTTGGCGATCACGCCATTTTGGCTGGCGCGCAACACCGCATAACCGGCCTGGTTATTGGCCACGTTGTACTCGGCTTTAATCTGCTGCAAGCGTGCGGAGCCTGAGCGATAGAGGTTCTCGGCGTTGTCGTATTGCGAACGACTGATCAGCTGACGATCCATCAGGGTCTTGTAGCGATCACGCTCGGCACGCACCAACTGCAGATTGGCCTCGGCGGCGCTGACCTGAGCGCGCGCCGCATCCAACTGCAAGCGCACATCTTGCGGGTCAAGCTCAGCCAATGGCTGGCCGGCTTTTACCCGCGCACCGACATCCACCAAACGCTTAAGCACCTTGCCGCCAATGCGAAACGCCAGCTCCGACTCCAGCCGCGCCCGCACCTCACCTGGATAGGTGTCCATTAACTCGCCCGCCGGCAGCGGGTGCACCACCAAGGCGGGGCGCGCCTGCGGCTGCACGACTTCGGGGTTGCCACAGGCAACCAGCAGACTGATCAGGCTTAGCGGCACAGCAACAGACAAGACGTGACGAAACATGGAGAGAGACCTTTCGCGAAGAACGCTTGGTTTTTTATACTGAGAATTTTTATACTGGCGAGTATAGTAAAAATACAAAACTCATCAGTCCAGTATTAAAAAGTAAAAAATGTTAAACCAACTGTTACCGCCCAACGGCCCCGGCCGACCCAAAGATCCCGCCAAGCGCGCCGCCATTCTGGAGGCGGCGAAGACGCTGTTTTTGCGTAACGGTTATGACGGCAGCAGTATGGATGCAATTGCCGCCGAAGCCGGCGTCTCCAAGCTGACGGTGTACAGCCATTTCACCGATAAAGAGACGCTGTTCTCCTTTGCGGTGAAGTCCAAGTGCCAGCAACAGGTGCCTGAGATGCTGTTTGAGTTGGCCGACGGCGTGCCGATTGAGGGCGTATTGCTCAATATCGGCCGCAGCTTTCATCAGCTGATCAACAGTGACGAGTCGATTGAACTGCACCGCGTGCTGATTACCCGTGGCGCCCAGGACGCAAAGCTGTCGCAAATGTTTTTTGACGCTGGCCCCCAGCGCCTGATGAATGAGATGGAGCAGTTGCTGAGCAAGGCCAACGCCACCGGCTTGCTGAAGATTGCCAAGCCGCTGAATGCCGCCGACCAATTCTTCTGCCTGATCAAGGGCGGCTGCAATTTTCGCCTGCTGATCGGCTGCGCGACGCCGCAGACCGACAGCGAAATCGACACCCATGTGCGCGATGCGGTGGGGCTGTTTATCCGCGCGTATCAGCCTTAACAGACCGCCTGAAAACTACTGCGCTCGGTTATGCGGCGTGCCGAGCCGGTACTTAGCAGATCAAGCCGACGGCGCCACGCCAGCCCTCAGCCCTTGAGCGCTTTTTTCGGATAAATATCATAGCGGCTGGACTTGCCCTCCAGCGCATAGCTAGGCTTTGGTCCCTCGATGCACGGCGCTTTGCGCGGACGTTTGACCACCACTCGATGACTGGCCAGCGCCAGTGCTGCGGCCAGCAAGGCCGGGGCGTCTTGATCGGCGCCCGCCAAGGGGCGAAACAGGCGCATTTCTTTTTTCACCAGCGCGGTTTTGTCGCGATGGGGAAACATCGGGTCCAGGTAAATCACCTGCGGTGGCTCGCCGGACCAAACCGCCATCAACTCGATGGCGTTGCCCTGCAACAGGCGCATCTGCGCCACAATCGGACCGACCTCGCGATCCCCCCTGGCGCGCGCCAGGCCATCTTCAAGCAAGGCGGCAATCAGCGGCTGACGCTCGATCAGGGTCATATTGCAGCCCAAACTGGCCAGCACAAAAGCATCGCGCCCCAGCCCTGCGGTGGCGTCCAGCACTTGCGGACGCACGCCCGGTTGCACCCCAACCGCCTTGGCGATCATCTGCCCGCTGCCGCCGCCGAATAGCCGCCGATGGGCCACCGCCCCTTCGACAAAGTCGACCCGCACCGCTCCCGGCGCCTGTGGGCCGAGTTCGACAAACTGCAAACCGGCAGCGCCCAACTGCAAGGCAAACTCTGCCTCGGGATCGACCACCAATCCCAGCCGTTCGGCCCACAGTGCCAGCGCTGGTAGGTAGCTTGGCTCAAGCGCAGCAAGGGTAATTCTGGCGCTAAGCCGCTCGTCACTCATCAACTTTAATGCTCAAAAAATGCTCAGGTGCGCCGCGAATCGGCCGATAACTCGTCAAGGGCAGCATTCTGCCAGAACTGCGTTTTCACTACCGCATTGAGTTGACCATGCTAAATATCAGTCACGCGGCAAATCACCAGTACCACGGTGTTCACCCTAGCGAGGCAGACAAGCAATTGCCGCCCGAGGTGAGCCAGTCACTCAACTATCAAATTTTGCGCCGCACCTTGATGGCCAACAGCGAGGCGCCAGACGCACAAGCCGCCGCCCGGGAAATAAGCGCCGCGCACAGCAGCGATGCGAGCGGCGCCAGCCCGCAGACAGCAAGCCCCAGCAGCGCGCCAGCCATAACAAGCGATGCGGCAGTGCAA
>JAIERD010000004.1 GCA_019747155.1 Pseudomonadaceae bacterium | reverse complement strand
GCTCATTTACAGCTCGTAAACTCCGCGTCCTCGCCTGTTTTTGCCTTGCCTAACCTTCGCTCGCTACGTTTTCACACAGCCTGTTGAACCCGCTATTCACCTCAGTGACAGAGCTTTAGCCAGGACATTTTATGAACGTTAGTTCGCAACACGCCCGCCTGATGCGTTTGGCCAGTGCCGCCGCACTCACTATCGCCCTCGGTTTGGCGCTGGCCAAGGCGATTGCCTGGTGGATGAGCGGCTCGGTCAGCCTGTTGGCGGGCCTGACCGACTCACTACTGGACAGCGCCGCCTCGCTGCTTAACTTGCTGGCCGTGCACTATGCCCTGCGCCCGGCCGATGACGATCATCGCTATGGTCACGGCAAAGCCGAGGCGCTGGCCGGCCTTGGGCAATCGCTGTTTATCGGCGTCAGCGCCATCCTGGTTGGCGTGCAAGGGGTCAATCGCCTACTGCATCCAGAGCCGCTCGGCGCTCAGGGTTTGGGCATTGCCGTGATCCTGCTGTCGCTGGTGCTGACCGTGGCGCTGCTGGTGTTTCAACAGCATGTGGTCAAGGTCACGGGTTCGACCGCGATTCGTGCCGACTCGCTGCACTATCGCTCCGACTTACTGCTCAACAGCAGCATTTTGCTGGCCCTGGTGCTGGCCGGTTTCGGCTGGCATCAGCTGGACCCGCTGTTTGGCATCGGCATCGCCTTTTACATTCTCTGGAGCTCGTGGACCATTGCCCGTGAAGCCATTGCGGTACTGATGGATACCGAGCTGTCGGTAGAGATCACCGAGCGCATGCACCTGCTGGCCTGCGCGGTGCCCGGGATACTCGGCGCCCATGACTTGCGCACACGCATGTCGGGAACCCGCTGGTTTGTGCAACTGCACGTTGAACTGCCCGACGCGATGGAGCTGTCACGGGTGCACCGGCTCTGCGATCAGGTTGAGGAGGCGATTCATGCCGAATTCCCACAGGCCGAAGTGCTGGTGCATCCCGACCCGCAGGGCGTGGTGCCGCACGAAAATACGCCCGAGCAAAGCTCTACAGCGCGACACTAGAGCAGTTACTGCAATAAATTTGGCTATGTACCCATTAGCTGTTGCAGGTAGATTTTGTAGGGTGGGCTTCAGCCCGCCACCACCTGATAAGAGACTTGGTGGGCTGAAGCCCACCCTACGTTTTGCACGCAGCACGTAACCGAGACAGAGCCATAAATTTAGACTGCTGTTTTTCGACCACCCACTGAGGATTCATCGATGCTCATGTCACTCTCCCCCAGCGCCGCCGTTCTGCTCAGCCTGGTCGGCTGGAGCCTGCTGCTGGTGTTTCTGCTGGCCACTATGCGCGGCCTGAAAGTGTTGAGCGGACGCAAAGCGGTAAACGCCTTTGCCGCCGATGGCAGCGATGTACCCGGCTTCGGCCAGCGCCTGACCCGCGCCTACGCCAACTGCCTGGAGAACCTTCCCGGCCAAGCGGCCGTGCTGCTCTATGCCATGCTTGCCGGGCAAACGACGATCACCGACCCGCTGGCTTACTGCCTGCTCGGCGCGCGCCTGCTGCAGTCTTGCGTGCACATGCTGAGCACCTCGGCACTGTTTGTCTGGCTGCGTTTTGCCAGCTATCTGGTGCAGGTGTTGATTCTGGTCTGGTGGTTGCTGCGCCTAAGCGGTCTGCTCTGATCGCTCACTAAACAACCCGCGCAAAATGCCAAAAGGGCGATCAATTGATCGCCCTTTTGGCATCTGCTCGTCCATTTTCGGCAATTCTGTCGCCGCTGTTATCGCCAGCCTGATTGGGCTTGCGGACCCGGTGGCCAGCTGGTCGGGTAAGACCAGTGGCGGCGCTGCACCTGATTGGGCGCGGCGCGTGGACGTACAGACAGTGTGAAAACTACTGCGCTCGATTAGGCTGCGTTAAAAACAGTCTCGGACTGCTCATTTACAACTCGTAAACTCCGCGCCCTCGCCTGTTTTTGCCTTGCCTAACCTTCGCTCGCTACGTTTTCACACGGCCTGAATGTCCGGGCCTTGAAACTGAGATAAAGCTTAAACCTGTGGGCGCGACCAATGATTGCGAAAATTGCGCAATCAACCACTGGTTGCGCAATAACAATCCAACAAGGCATCATTAATCGCAATCCAATCACAAGATTGCCGTCAAGATGAATAGACTCGACCGCTACGACCTGAATATCCTCAGCGAACTGCAGCGCGACGCGCGCATCTCCAACCAGGACCTCGCCGAGCGCATCGGCCTATCGCCCTCGCCCTGTTCGCGGCGGGTCAAGCAGTTGGAAGACGACGGTTTTATCCTGCGCCAGGTGGCCTTGCTGGATCGCAAGAAACTCGGCCTAAGCCTCACCGCCTATGTGATGGTCGGCATGGATAGGCACACCCCGGAGCGATTCGAGGGTTTCGAGGCGGCCATCCGCCAGTGCCAAGAAGTACTCGAATGCAGCCTGGTGACGGGCATGGACGCCGACTATCAGCTAAAAGTGGTGGTCGCCGACATGGACCACTACCAGAAATTCCTGCTCGGCCAACTGACCCGTATCGAAGGCGTCACCAGCGTGCGCTCCAGCTTCGTGCTCAATCAGGTGTTGAGCAGCACTGAGTTGCCGCTCAATCATCTGCGCAGCTAAAAGCCTTGCGCCAGACACGGTAACCAGCCGCCAAGCGGTCTGACAGGCCCGCACGGCCCACGTATAATCGCAGGCTTTAGCGTGCCGACCCCGGCAGCCATTCAGCGCAGTGGAGCAATCGATGGACCCGCAAGTATTCGAAGACTGGATGATGTACATCCTGGTCGGCGGCCTGATCTTGTTTATGGCCTTTATCGTCTGGGATCTGGCGAAAAAATCCAAGGCCGGGCGCTTCGGCACCATGATCTTGTTTCTGGCCCTGGGCTTGGGCGTGCTCGGTTTTATCATCAAGACCGTAGTCATCGCCGGCCTCGAAGGGGTGTAGTGGGCGAGTAGATAGTTGGAAGTGGTAAGTGGGAGTTAGTCGAGTTGCGCCGGCACCTCGCGCCACTTGCCGGGTGCCAGCCCGTCCAGACTCCAGGCGCCGATGCGCACTCGCACCAGGCGCAAGGTCGGCAAACCGACCGCCGCCGTCATCCGTCGCACTTGGCGGTTACGCCCTTCGCGAATCACTAATTCCAGCCAACTGGTCGGCAAGTTTTTGCGAAAACGTACCGGTGGCGTGCGTGGCCACAACTCGGGTTCCTCCAGCAGCCGCGCCTCGGCTGGCAGGGTCGGGCCGTCATTCAGTTGCACGCCGGCACGCAGCAATTGCAACTGTTCCTCGCTCGGCAAGCCGTCGACCTGCACCCAGTAGGTCTTGGCCAGTTTGTGCTTGGGATCGGCAATCCGTGCCTGCAAGCCGCCGTCATTGGTCAGCAGCAACAGGCCTTCGCTGTCGCGATCGAGGCGGCCGGCCGGGTACACGCCGGGAATCTGCAGGTAGTCTTTGAGGGTGGCGCGGCCGCCTTCGTCGCTGAATTGGGTCAGCACATCGAAGGGTTTGTTAAACAGGATCAGCCGTGGCTCGGTCGGTGGCTGTTTGGCCACCCGCCGTGGCGCATTAGCGATTGCGCGCGGACTGGACACGGGGCGAGGCGGATTTGAACGAGGTGGACGCGACATAAGTGGCAACGACTTGGGCTAGGCAGGCGGCAGGAGCGGCATGCTAGGTTGAGCGGCATCCACACCGCAAGAGTGCAACGGCAATGTCGCGAGTGCTACGCCCCACCTGGTTGATCGCCCTACTGAATTTACTCGGCCGGCATGGCCGTCCCTATCGCGGCCCGGTCAGCGCCAATTTTGACGGTCAGCGTTTTCACAATATTCATCCCAAGGCGCACAAGAGTCTGGGCAGCGTGCTCAAGTGGCAGCTCAATCGCCCACCGCAGCAGCAGTGGGTCGCCCAAGCCGGACCAGCCGTCGCGCCCGAGGTGGCGCAGCGAGTGCTGGGCGCTGAACTGCGGGTCACCTATATCAATCACGCCACCTTGCTGATCCAGCAACACGGCTTGAACATCCTCACCGACCCACTGTGGTCGCAGCGCGCCAGCCCTTTCGAGTTTATCGGCCCGCGCCGCCACCATCCGCCGGGGCTGAGCCTCGACCAGCTGCCGCCCATCGACCTGATTCTGGTCAGCCACAACCACTACGACCACCTCGACCTTTACAGCCTACGGCAACTGGCCGAGCGCTTCCCGCTGGCTCAGGTGGTCACCGGTTTGGGCAATGCCGGGCTGATCAAGGAGTGCGGGATCAGCCGCATCACCGAACTGGATTGGTGGCAGAGTTTGCCGCTGAACGACGCACTGACCCTGCACGCCGTGCCGGCGCAGCACTGGTCGGCCCGCGCTCGCCACGACACCAACCGCAGCCTGTGGCTGGGCTTTGTGCTGGAGTCCGCCGAAGGCCCCGTATTGTTCCCCGGCGACAGCGGGTTGGGCCCCGAGTTTGGCCTGATTCAGCAGCGTTTTGGCCCCCTGCGTTTTGCCGCCCTGCCGATTGGCGCCTATGCGCCGCGCTGGTTTATGCGCGACAACCATATGAACCCCGATGACGCCGTGCAGGCGCATCAGCAACTGGCCTCGCAGTGCAGCATGGCGATTCACTTCGGCACCTTTAACCTCAGCGACGAAGAGCAGTTCGCCCCACCACAAGAACTGACTCAAGCCCTGCTTGAGCGGCAAGTGCCGGTCGATCAGTTCCGTGCGCCAAAGCCTGGCGAGCAGTGGTTGGTGCCGGTGCTCACGCGTTAACTGCGGCGTCTCAAGCGTGATGCATGCGGATTTTCAGGCGTGGCGAGAGTATCGCCGAAGGCTTCATGCCAAGGATGCTGTGGAAGGTGTGACTGAAATGCGCCGAGTCGGCAAAGCCCGCTTCCAGCGCGGCGGCAGTCAGCGACAGGCCTTGAGTGACGCCTGCGGCGGTGACGAACAGGCGATGCCATTGCCGATAACGACGGATCGGCACGCCAATGGTTTCTTTGAATAGCTGCAACAAGCGCGGCTCAGACAAGCTCACTTGCGCGGCCAAATACTGCGCACTGAGGTTATCGGCCACATCACGCTTGATCAGCTCAACCACCACTAGAATCCGTGGATCAACTTTCAGCACTGACGCATCCGCCGCGTCCGGGCCAACCAACTGCTCCAGCAGGGCATAAGCCTGCACCGGCGACGCCTCGGTGTGTAGCAATTCCAGCAGGCGGGCAATCCAGCTGAGCTCTTGCTCAAGCTGCAAATATACGCCGCCGTGCTGTGCGTTCATTTGCCCGCACAGCTTGCGAAAATCCTCACCAAAAGGGTCGAGATAGCACACCGCCAACCGCGTTTTCGGCACCTGCAGGCGCACTGAACTGCCGGCTGGCAGCAAGGCACTGCGACAACAGATCAGCTCGCCGGCCACCTCCAGGGCAAAGTCCTGATCGATCCCCAGCACCAAGGTGGCGGCCGCCTGCGTGACCTCCAGCGATTCCGCCAGAGGCCCGAGATAGAGGGTGCGTCTATCCCATAGATAGAGCAGTGCAGCGTCGCTGGTTAGCGTCATGATGGAGTGCCCTGCGTGACGAATCACCTGTAGGCGTTCGCCTTATTGTTGTTCTTATGATGTTTGCTCGCAGCCTGCGTAACAGGTTCTGCAGCGCGGCCAGTAAAGCACGTTGTGCGCCGTTACCCATAACCGACCAGCGTGCGCCGACGTCATCGGTTCCTACAAGTCAGCCCCCCGCCGACGTGCTCTGATAGCGGCCACCTCGCGTCGGCAGTACGGGGCCTAAACAATAAAAATAATGACAGGAATGCCTACATGAAAAAGCTATTTGCTGTTTCGCTGCTCACTCTCGGGCTCGGTTTGGGTTTTAGCCAAGCCAGTCAGGCCGCCACCACCGAGTCACAAACCAAAAATCCGATCGTGCTGGTGCCGGGCATTTTTGCCTTCGACAGCATCGCTGCCATCGACTACTGGTACAAAATCCCGGCGGCGCTGCAAAGCCAGGGCGCCACCGTCTATGTGCCGAAAATCAACGCCTTCGACAGCTCGGCCAAACGCGGCGAAGCGCTGATCGCTCAGCTGGATAATATCCGCGCCACTTCCGGCGGCAAAATTACCAAGTTCAACCTGATGGGCCACAGTCAGGGCGGCATCACCGTGCGCTATGTGATGAATACCCGGCCAGATTTAGTGGCTTCTGTCACCACCATGCACACACCGCACAAGGGCACCCGAATTGCAGACTACGTTACCGGACTCTTGCCAGCCAACACCTTAGTAGGGGTGGCTTTTAACACCTTCGCCAACACCGTCGGTGACATCGTCAACCTGCTCTCGAACAACAAAAAAAGCCCTGCCGATATACGCGCAATGCTCACCGAATTCACCGCGCCGGGAGCTGCCGCCAACAACAAGGCCTTCCCGATCGGCATACCGACTACCACCTGCGGCGGCGGTGCAGAAACCGCCAGCATTGGCGGCAACAGTATCCGCATGTACTCATGGAGCGGCACTGGCAAGCTTACCAACGCACTGGACATCTCCGACCCACTGTTCAACATCTCGCGTCTTGCGGTCCCCGAAGAAAATGATGGTATCACCGGAAAATGCTCCAGCCATTTCGGCAAGGTGCTTAAAGATGATTACTTCATGAACCATCTGGACGCGACCAACCAGATTTTCGGTGCCGTTTCGTTGTTTGAAACCAACCCGAAAACCTTGTTTCAAAACCACGCCAGCCGCCTGAAAAGCCTCAACCTGTAAGACCTGCCGCTGACCCGGATTGAGCGGCTAGCCGCGCAATCCGGGTCGCGGCTTTTTAGCTGGAGAGCAAAGATGTCCCTTAGTTTTCCCCGACTGGCCGCAGTGACCTGCAGCCTGGCCCTGCTTGCGGTCGGCATAGGTTTTTTTATCCCTGGCGCGAGCACCCCGCCCGCCAGCAGCACGGCAACTGCCGAGAAGGCCGAACAGGTGCGCAGTATCAATCGCCAACTCAGCCAACAACCGGCCGCCCAACTGACCACGCCCGGCGAGCTGCCACCCTCATTGCAAGGCGCCAGCCATGGCATTCGTTTGCAGGTCGACGGCAATGGCATGCTGCAACTGAATCCGCAGTTACTGCAGTTGTTCGACTTCTACTTCAATGCCATCGACGAAGAGCCGGTGGCGAAAATCTTGCTGCGCATTCACAACGACCTGGCCAGCCAAGTGCAAGGCCAAGCACTGGCGCAAGCGCGCGACTTACTCAAGCGCTACCTCGACTACCGACTGGCCATGCTCGACCTGCCCAAAGGTAATTCGGCGCCCACCGCCGAAGCCTTTGCCCAGCACCTGCAAGCCTTGGCACAACTGCGCGAGCAGCACTTTAGCGCGGACGAAAACCAAGCGTTCTTCAGCAGCGATGTCAGTCAGGACCAATTGATGCTCGGCCAACTGCGCCTCAATGAACGCGGTCTCAGCCCCGAGGAACGCCGTGCGCAACTGTCCCTGCTGGAAGCGCAGTTGCCGCCTGAGCAACGCGCCGCACGCCAACAGGTCAGCCGCGATGGCGATCTGTATGAGGCCACCGAAGCCATGCGTCAGGCCGGCGCCAGCGAAGAAGCGATTTACCAATTACGCGCCCAAACCCTCGACCCGCAAGCAGCCGGCGAACTGCAAAAGCTCGACGCCCAACGCCGCGACTGGCAGGCCCGCCTACAAGCCTATGCCCAGGCACGCAACAGCCTGCGCCAATCGGGCTTGAGCGCCACCGACCAGCAAAGCGCCATCGCCGATCTGCAGGCCGCCAGCTTCAATGAACTGGAACGCAAACGGGTGATCGCCCTGGATGCGGAGTTGTAATTTGCGCGCGGTGCCTGCTGCGCCCTTGCGCTTGAGCGTCAGTTTGAGTGAACGCACGGCCCGCTCGGTTTAGACTGGTCACCCAGATCAATCATGGAGCATCGGCATGTCGCAACCTCGTCTAGCGCAGCTATTAGTCGCCGGCCTGGCGCTCGGCGCACTCGCCACTGGCGCCAAGGCATTTGAACTAAGCAGCCCGGATATTCGCGATGGCGCAACCCTGAACGCCGCCCAGGTGTACTCGGGCTTTGGCTGCAGCGGCGGCAATCAATCCCCGGAGCTGCACTGGCAAGACGCCCCTGCCGGCACCCAGAGCTTCGCCCTCACCGTTTACGACCCCGACGCCCCCACAGGCAGCGGCTGGTGGCACTGGACGCTGTACGACATCCCAGTCAACAGCAACCAACTGCCGCGCGGCGCCAACGCAAAAAGCCTGCCGGCTGGCAGCCAGCAAGGCCGTAACGACTATGGCAGCCAAAGTTTCGGCGGTGCCTGCCCACCCGCCGGCAGCCCACCGCACCGCTATGTGTTCACCCTGCACGCGCTGAAAGTGCCAACTCTTGAGGCACCACCCGGCGCCAGCGCAGCCCTGCTCGGCTACCTGATCAACAACAGCCGCCTGGCCAGCGCCACGCTAACCCCCGTGTACGGCCGCTAACGCGATAGCGCCGCCCACGAGGCCAAAAACGGTAAGCCATATAGCGATCGTGCAAACCCGAAGCGTCACCCAAGTGGCGCTGACTCACCTGCCTCCAGCGCAATAAAATCCGGCTTATCGCGCACGCAGCAGTGCGGGCAGTTGTAGTCGTCGGGTAACTCGGCAAATGGCGTACCGGCGGAGTAACCGCTGAAACTGTCGCCGAGTTTATCGTCGTAAATAAACGCGCATTCCGGGCATTGATGTTGAGTGCTCATGCGGCGGCTCGCTCTGCCACTGGCAACGCTTGCAGGTCATATTGACGGATCAATTGTTGACGTTTGGCCGGCAAGAAATTGATCCGACTAACATCGCCGCCGACCGCCTTGAGCAAGCGCGGATTCATGATCAAAAACCACAGCGGCGGAATATAAGCCGCGATAAACATGCCGAAATACCCCGAAGGCAAACGCGGCAACTCGACAAAATCACGCAGCGACTGATAACTGCGCGTGGGGTGCGCGTGGTGGTCGGAGTGACGCTGCAAGTGAAACAGCACCATGTTCGAGGCGATGTGATTGCTGTTCCACGAGTGCTGCGGCTGGCAGTTCTCGAAACGACCATTGGCCAGCTGCTTACGCACCAAGCCGTAGTGCTCGATGTAGTTGGCCGAGGTCAGCTGAAATGCGCCCCAAAACGCCACCAGCAATAACACTGGCACCATCGGCGGGCCAAACAGGGCGATTAAACTGCCATACAAAGCGACGGTAACCAGCCCCGACTGGACGATTTCATTGTCCAGACTCCATACCGATTTACCTTGGCGCTGCATGCGTTCGGCTTCCAAGTCCCAGCCACGAAAAAAGCAGCCAGGCAGTTCGCGAAACATAAAGCGATAGATGCTTTCGCCCATCTGCGAGGAGGCTGGGTCATCCGGGGTGGCAACGTGGCGATGATGACCGCGATTATGCTCAATCGAGAAATGCCCATAGCCGCCCAGGGCGGTGTTAAACAAACCCACCTTGCGACCCAGCCAGTCTTTTTTATGGCCCAGTTCGTGGCTCAAGTTCAGGCCAAAACCGAGCATCGCACCGGTAGTAATCGCCGTGGCCAGCCAGCTGTACCAAGGCAGGTCATGGGTAGCCAAATAAATGCAGTTAAACAACATGCCAAACCACAGCACGGGCACCACCGCATAGTTGATGTAGCGGTAATAACGATCGCCCTCCAAACCAGCAACGGCCTCCTCGGGCGGATTGCTTAAGTCCTCGCCCAGCAGTTTGTCGAGCAACGGCACGCCCAGATAGAAAAACCCCAAGGTCAGAAAAAACCACGCCTGACTGGTGGCACCCAGCAGGTGCGCCACGGGGCCGATAGTTACCGCCGCCGGAGCTATTACCGATAGCAGCCAAGCGTAACGTTTACGGTCGCGATAGACCGGGGCGGTCGACTCGATAGGGGTGATCACAGCGCTCATACAACAATCCTCACAGTCAGGCTTATGTGTCGAGAGCCGAGCATGCGCGTGCAGATTGTCCGACAATAGCGTTTACGCGGGCAATAAATCGTCATATTGTGCCAGCCACACCGTCACGGAAAGCACCGACATGCCCACTCCACAGGCTTGGCTAACCCCCTCATTGCACCCGGTGTATGCCCGTTTAGTCTGCGCCGAGCTCGGCCGCCGCGGCTTTAGCGAGGCAAGCCTGCTCAGCGGCGCGCAGTTGGATCGACAGGCGCTGCACAACGATAAGCACTTCTTAAGCTTTGCCCAGTTTCGCCGTTTGGTGCTGCGCGCACAGGCGTTAAGTCAGTGCCCGTGGCTGGGTCTGAACGTTGGCGACAGCACCCACTTAGCAGTGCATGGCCCACTGGGTATGGCCGTAATGGCGTGCGGCACAGTCGCGCAGGCGCTGCTGTTGATGCAGCGCTTCGCGACGCTGCGCGAACGTGTGGCTTTTCTCGAAGTAGAAACCGGCAGCAGCTTAATTTTACTGCTGCACGAGGCATTGCCCGCCGCCGAAGTGCGCGAATACCTGCTCGGCCACTTCGCAGGCGGCTTGCTGCGGGTGCTCGAGACCATCAGCGGCCAAGACCTGCGTGCGCAAGCGAAAATCAGCTGGCCGTTTGCCGAGCCCGAATGGGCGCAGGTGTACCGCGACTTCTGCCCGCAATCGAGTTTTGCTGCCACGCAATTGCGCATTGAGTTGCCCCTGGCATTGCTCACCCAGCCAACGCTCGC
>JAIERD010000006.1 GCA_019747155.1 Pseudomonadaceae bacterium | reverse complement strand
AATCTCTACCGTGACCTGTCCACCACGGCCGGCGAGGTCGTTCATTTCGGTTTTGACCTCTCGGCGCGCGCTGGTGTTGCCGTCGCGCCGCTGCAGATGCTGTGGGAAGGCAAGGTCATCGACACCATCACGCCCGCCAGCGGCTACGCGATGGCGCACCATGAATATGACTTGGTTGCCACCGGCGCCAATTCGCGCCTGGAACTGCGCGCCACCGGCTCCGGTGATGCCCGCGCGTTGATCGACAACCTGCAGCTCAGCACAACGCCGCCCCAGGTGGCGCTGGTGAACCATGCGCTGCATCTGGATCTGGGCCAGAGCTTCCAACTGGCCGACACCGACGGCAGCGAGACGCTGAGCTACTTGATCAAGGACTTGCCGGTCGGCTTCACCCTCAGCGACGGCAGCCACAGCGTCACCGCGACCACGGCGGGGCAGCAGATCGACCTCAAGGGCTGGCAGCTGGATGCCCTCGTGCTGCAATCGCCAGCCGATTTTGAAGGCCAGTTGGCACTGAAAGTCAGCGCCAGCGCCGAAGAAGGCGCCACCCACCAGACCGCCACCTCGGCCGAGCTCTTGCTGCCGCTGAGCTTCGAGCGCTTGTCCACGGCGGAAGATACGCCGCGCAGCTTCAGCGAACGCGAGCTGCTGCAGTTGGCCGGCGCGGTACCGGCCCCGGGTCAGCGCCTGAGCCTCAGCGATGTGCAGGTGGACCCGGCCTTTGGCCAGATCACGCACAACGCCGATGGCAGTTGGACCTTCACCCCAGCGGCCAATGTGTCGGCGGACCAGGTGGCGCTGAACCTCACCGTGGCTGGCGGTGCGCAGCCGCAGCAGGTCGCCTTGCCGCTGCAGATCACTGCCGTGACCGACGCGCCGGTCGCGGGCATGCTGTCCATCCATCCCGACATCAGTAGCCAGAATCCCGGCAGCGCCGGCTGGGCTTACCTCGATCCGACCAAGGTAGGCTGGCATACCGACCACCATGAGGGGGTGTACATAGGCTCGGCCACCCGTTACGGCGGCGCCGACAGCCACAGTCTGCTGGAGCTGTCGGGCCTGGCCTCGTCGCCCATGAATTTCTACCGCACGCTGAACACCCAGGCTGGGCAGGCCGTGGTCTTCAGCTTTGACGTGACCGGGCGCCCGGGGCGGCCTGCGGCGACCATCGAGGTCTTGTTCGAGGGCAAGGTCATCGACACCCTGACGCCGGGCAACCAGGCCTACGACATGCAGCGGCATGAGTATGTCCTGACGGCCACGGGACCCGACTCGCGCCTGGAGCTGCGGCCCAGCGGCCAGGGTGATGCGCGAGCCCTGTTCGACAACCTGCAGATCAGTCCGCCGCCCCAGGTGGCGCTTGTGAACCATGCGCTGCATCTGGATGTGGGGCAGGCCTTTCACCTAGCTGACACCGACGGCAGCGAAACCATCAGCTACCTGATCAATGGTCTGCCGGTGGGCTTCACGCTCAGCGATGGCAAGCACAGTGTCACCGTCACGACGGCCGGGCAGGTGATCGACACTGCAGGCTGGCAGATGGATGCCGTGACCGTAGAGGCGCCCAAGGATTTCGAAGGCCAGCTCGACCTGAAAATCAGCGCACGCACCTAAGAAAGCGCCACCCACCAGACCGTCACCTCGGCCGAGCTGCCGGTGCGCCTGAGCTTCGAGCGCCTTGCTACGACCGAAGACACACCACTGACGCTGAGCGAGAGCAAGCTGCTCGCGCTGGCCGGTGTAGTCCCGGCAGCGGGCGAGCATCTGAGCCTGAGCGATGTGCAGGTGGATGCGGCCTTCGGCCAGTTCAGTCACAACGCCGACGGCAGCTGGACCTTCACCCCGGCGGCCAACGTCAATGCCGACCAGGTGCCGTTCACGCTGACGGTGAGCGGCGGCAGCCAGCCGATCAGCAGTTCGCTGCAACTGAGCATCACACCGGTCAATGACGCGCCGATACTGGCGGCACAGACCCAGGCGGTGACCGAGGACTCGGCCGTGTTCAACGGCCATGTACTGGCCTCCGACCCTGACGCTGGCGACACCCTGGCCTTCAGCACCACGGCCACGGTGGACGGCTTCACGCTCAACGCCGACGGCAGTTACAGCTTTGATCCCTCCCACGCCAGCTACCAGCATCTGGCGGCAGGTCAAACGCAGGACGTGGTCATCCCCATCATGGTGACCGACAGCGCCGGCCTGAGCAGTACGCAAAACCTCACCGTCACCGTCACCGGCAGCAATGACGGCCCGCTGGTCACGCACGCCACGGCGGCTACGGCTGCCGATCTGGGCGCCATCAATGAAGACGCGCCGCGCCTGTTCACCGAAGCCGAGCTGCTGCGGGCGGTGGGCGCAAGCGATGTGGATGATGGCAGCAGCCTGCATATCGTGGCGGGTTCGCTGACCAGCGCACACGGCAGCTTCACCGGCGATGCCGCCCACGGCTTCACCTTCACCCCGGCGGCCAACTTCAGCGGCCAGGACGTGGACCTGAAGTTCAGCGTCAGCGACGGGACGGTGAGCCGCGAGGCCTTTGCCACGCTGGACATCACGCCGGTGGCGGATGCGCCGGTTCGGGGCGGGCTCTCGATCACCACCGATTTCAACAGTGTCGATGTGGGGGCGGGCGGCTGGAAGCTGTCCGACCCGACCCCGCTGGGCTGGCACAGCTCTGAAGCCAGCGGTGTGGAAATCGGCCAGGAGCGGCTCTACGGCGGCAGCGGCAACAACCAGATCCTCAACCTGACCGCGAGCTGGAGCAGCAACATCTTCCGCGACCTGGCCACCCAGGCCGGCCAGACGGTGCATGTGGGCTTTGATCTCTCGGCCCGCCCGGGTTTTGCGATAACCCCCATTGAGGTGTTGTGGGAGGGCAAGGTGATCGACACCATCACCCCGGCCTCCGGCAGCTATGCCATGCAGCACCATGGCTACGATCTGGTGGCCACCGGCGACAACTCGCGCCTGGAATTCCGCACCACGGGGCAGGGCGAGGCGCGCGCGCTGTTCGACAACATCCAGATCGGCACTTCCGACCACGTGACGCTGGGCGATCACGACATCCTGCTCAAGTCTTACCTTGGCTACCAGCTGGCAGACACAGATGGCAGCGAGACGCTGAGCTACGCCATCCATGGCCTGCCAGTGGGCTTCACGCTGATCGATGGCAGCCACAGCGTCACGGTCGCAACAGCCGGGCAGGTGATCGAGACCACAGGCTGGAACCAAGATGCGCTGGCCCTGCGGGCGCCGCATGACTTCCACGGCGATACCAGCATCCAGGTGACCGCCCGTGCCGAAGAAGGCAGCAATCACCAGACCGCCAGCGCGGCGGACCTCACCCTGCATCTCAGCGGGCTGCCTGTCAGCCATGTGGCGGTAATCGGCGGCGACACCGCCGTCACGGTGACGGAAGATCAGCAAGTCAATACCCAGGGCAATCTGGAGCATTTCGGCCAGCTCACCATCAACGACCCCGATGCGGGTGAGGCCCAGTTTGTTCCGCAAAACGCGGTGGGCGCCACGTACGGCCACTACACCATTGATCAGACGGGCTACTGGCTGTACGAAGCCGACAACAAGCTAGCGGCGATCCAGCAGCTCAAGACCGGCGAGCACCTGACCGACACCTTCACCGTGCACAGCGCCGATGGCACGGCGCAGACCATCACGGTGACCATCCAAGGTCAGGACGATGCCCCGGCCTTCGTGCCCCATGCCGGCCCCACGCAATCGGACGATGTCTACACCCCGATCGCCCACGCCTTGGGATCGCAGCCCCATCAGAACTTCAAATACCTGTCGAGCATGATGCTCGATGGTGCTGACCCCTACCCGTTTGAGCGGGCCCTGGTCATCATCAAGAACGCTGGCGTTTCCCTCATTGCGCCCGATGGCAGCGTCGCGAAGGCCTTTGGTCCCCATGGCGGCACCCTGACCGAGGTTCCGATCAGCGAAATGATCGCCTGGCACGCCAAGGGCGCCGGGTATCAGGTGGTGTTCACCGACGCAAAAGCCAGTGAAGTGGGTGTCTACGCCTACAACAACGGCAACCCCGGCATGCTCTCGGGCCGCTATCCGTACACGGATTTTGTGCTGCACCCGGAACAAAGCGCGACTCACCTGACGCCGGTTATGCATGACGTGGCGGCCGCCAGCGGTGGTGACGCCGTGCAGGGCTCTGCGCTCATGCCGCCGGCGATTGCGCCGCTGCAGTTCGACAGCGCCCATGTGCTGGAGGACAACGGCCAGCATATTTTCGGCTCTAGCGAGGTGCAGGACGCGGACGCCGGCCAGTCGGCTATGCAGCCGCATAGCGTCACCGTGACGATCCAGGGCACGAACGACGATCCAGTGTTAGCCGCACAAACACAAGCAGTCATCGAAGACGGCACGCAGCTCAGCGGCAAGATGATTGCGACTGACGTTTTGGACCACGACCTCTCTGTTGGCGACGAGGGAACTTACCATGACCAAGGTGTGCTGACAGTTGACGACCTGACGTCCAGCGAGCACCTGACATCATCTGTTGACGGAGGGGCAGTAGACCTAAACGGGCTTTCGATTGTCGATGCAACCTCGGCAACGACGATATCCGGCGCTGCATTTTCAGCTGAGGCAGGTGGCGATACTGGCTATACAGCGGATTTCGCATCGATTTCTCATTCTCCGGTGGCGGATTACTTGCAGTTTGTCGACACATCTACGCCGGCGGCCACTATTGGCGATCAGTACGACACTACAAATTTCGCGGTGCACGACTATCTGACGGCTGCTGGTATTGATTCCCTTACGCCAATTCCTGATGACTCGAATTTGCCGCCCACTGACGTGCTGCTGGACCCGCAACACCTGGCTGTATTGGATGAGCACTCAGCCGCAAATAAGCAGCCCATAGACCCTGCAGATGGTTTTGCCGCAATGGATAGCTCCGATATTGATGACACGCAGCAGCATCACACAAATATTTAGGGCGGACGGTCTGTTGGTTTATGCCAGCAGGGGAGTGCTGATGACCCTCAGTCGCTTGGGGTGGAGTAAATCTGGCAGCTGGCCATTTTGCATCTGTCGCCCTCACAACTGAGACCGGGAAACTGTGACATTAGGACGGGATACAAGGTTTTACTCTGGTTCAGTCACTTGAGGAGGTGATGTGTAGATGCCTAGTCTTGCTGCTGCCTCTGCTTGTAGTTGTGTAGGTCTTGAGGACTCCGCGCTTGAGGGTACTGCTGGCAGCGTCGGTCCTTCGATTGCGGCGTCGCAGTCACCTGCGCTGGTGCTAGACACGCCATCTACATTCGGCGCGCGTGCCCCTGAGCAATGGCGAGTTTATTTTCGGCTGTGCCCAGGATGCGCTGCTGGAATAAAAACCTTCTAAAAACCAACCTTCAACAAGAAGAGCTCTGAATATGCGAACGATCATCCAGATAGGTACGGTTTCAATGATGGTGACCCTGGGTTTGTTGGGTTGTCAGACGTCGCCCAAGCACACCAACTGGCCGGCCAGTGTTCCCGGATTTGGCGATGGCTTCCCAAACCACGGGGATGCGTGCCGCAGGGTAGGTGAAAGTGCCGCAACCTTGAATTACCTGGATGACAGTGCCTCTTTGGTGGGCTGTTTGTCGGCTGATGATGCGGCCAAGCTGGGCGGTAAAGTACTTGCGACTATCGACGGTGTGACGCTGGTTTCTGTACCTAACATTGCAGTGGTGCCCGGTGATGGAGATGGGCAGGGCGATGCCAAGGTTGCCGGCACCCAGTACCACGCCACGGCGCAGATTCGTTGCTCTGGCTACCAAGGCGCCCCCGCGGGAATGTGCGCAGCGGGCGTTGTGCGTGGCACCGAAACGGGTACTTACATTGACGTGACCCTGCCTAACGGCCGCCAGCGCACGATCTTCTTCAATGGCGATGGCAGCTTCCTTACGTTCTCGACGGCAGAGGCCGACGGGACGGCTGCAATGACAATCGGTTCGCGCCGTGAAGGCGACACGACCATCGCGACGCTCGGTAGCGAGCGCTATGACATTCCAGATGTGTTCGTAAAAGGTGATTGAGTCGGGGCTGTCAGACAGTTGGTTTGAGAAAGGCGCTGTTTTAACTCGACAGACTCGGCATTGCTGCATAGACCTAGTAGTTAGGCCTTGGGCCGTTACCAGTAAGTTTCTTAAAAGGGGAACAACATGTTGAAGAAAATCATATTGGTTGCACTTTCGACTGCCGCGGTGAGTACCGGCGCTTTTGCCACTGATCATAAGTATCAGCAGAAGCTCGAGCGTTCTGGCTGCACTCAGATGAGTGAGATGCAAGGCTGCGATATCAACAAAACCAAGGCAGAAAATGCCAAGGCAGGATTCGGCAGCGCACCCGCTACCTCCACGCAACCGGCGGCACATAATCAAACGCGCAATCTGCTTGCAGTGAGTGACGAAGGAAATACCGTGGCGACCATCCGCATTCAATCCGGCGGTAAGGTTTTGGTGAATGATAAGTCGGTAGCAGCCAAGCACGCCGGCGCGGCCCTGCATTTCCAGCAGGGAATGATCACCTTCACGGTGACCGATGACCCTGCTGGGAAAAGCTTCTGGATGGATACCGATGCGGGCACCAAAGGCGTGATCAAAGCCCAATAAGTCGCTCTAAACGGCCGCTGCTCCTGATGAAGCAACATCGGCCTTGCGCCCGTGTTGTTTTATCCGGTGCACTCATATGGGCGCCTCCCGGAACTCAATAGTTAACGGTGTTGGCTTTTAGGCAGTAGCAGTTTTATAAACGGCCTTTTTATACAGAGCGAACGCAGGGAATAAACGATGAGTGATCCATTTGCGATTTCAGCGCAGGCTAACGCGTATGATCTCTTTGCACGCATCCGTAAGTGCACCGTTCTAGTCGTCGATGATCTGGAGTCGATGCGCAAGATCACTGCTAGGCATGTTAGACAGTTTGGTATCGATCACATTCTTGAGGCGGCTAATGGCGCCGAAGCGTTGAAGTTGCTGGCCAGTCATCCTGTAACAGTCATTCTCTCCGACTGGAATATGCCGGTGATGAATGGCCTTGAGTTTTTATTGTCGGTACGTAGCAACCCCAAACTGTATGCATTGCCTTTCATGATGATTACCGCCGAAACAGAACGAGACCTGATCTTGCAGGCTGTACAGGCCGGCGTTTCGGAACTGTTGGTGAAGCCATTCTCCTACAGCAGCTTCGCCGAACGTCTGACGCGTATGCTGAATTGGCATCCACGTTTCAGCGGACCGATTGATCCCGTCAAGGCAATGGCAGGGCTGAACTCGAAAGGCCGCGCAATAGCTCAAGGCGCGGATGAGATCGAAGCCACTCTACCGCCCATTGAAAAGCCTGTTGAGCGCGCAACCATTTTGGTGGTGGATGACACCCCAGACAACCTGCAGCTACTGGCAGGCCTGTTCGAAGATGAGTACCGCGTGAAGCTGGCCAATAACGGCGAGAAAGCGCTGCAAATTTGCCAGTCGGATACGCCGCCTGATCTGCTGTTGCTCGATATCATGATGCCCGACATGGATGGATTCGAGGTGGCTAAGGCTTTGCGCAGCCACCCTTCGTCAGAGAACATTCCGATCATTTTCGTTACCGCCATGACCGACAGCGCCGCACGAGCGCGGGGCATGGAATTGGGTGCCATTGATTTTGTAACTAAGCCGATCGACCCCGAAGGCTTGCGTATCCGCATTAAAAATTTCATCCGCTACATTGATCTGCGTCGTCAATTGCAGGCTGATTACGACTGCATGCTGATTACCGAGCAGCTAAAAGATGATGTTGAACGCATCACTCGCCATGACATGAAAGCACCCTTGGCAGGGGTGCTGGGCCTCATTCAGGGGGTAATCGATTCGGGGGCGCTCTCCGGCTCAATGCTTGAGCAACTGCAGATGGCCGAAGAAGCCAGCTTGCGTACGCTGAGCATGATCAATCTCTCTGCTGAGTTGTACAAAATTGAGACCGGACGCTTCATGCTGGACCCCAAGCCGGTAGCGCTGGTTAAAATTCTCAAGCGTATTTCCGCAATCGCTCGTAAGACCTTTGCTATCAAGGGGCTGGTCATCGAGGTTGATACCGCTTCGGATATTAGCGACTCCGCACTGGACTCATTAGGCGATGAGATGTTCTGTTATTCCCTGTTCGAGAATCTACTCAAAAACGCCTGCGAAGCCGCACCGGATGATTCTCGTATAGAAATTTCCGTGCTTGGCGATAACCCTCGCTGCGTGACGATTCTCAATCGGGGCGTTGTGCCAACGCAGATCAGAGATCGTTTCTTTGAGAAATTTGTAACTGTTGGCAAGCAAGGTGGCTCCGGACTGGGGACTTACTCGGCCCGCCTACTGGTCGAAGCGCAAAATGGCAGCATTGCGATGGAGACTTCAGATGAGACTGATACAACCATCGTCCGGGTGACGTTGCCGTGCGTATAAGCTAAATCGTTTTCCTGCTGTTACCGTGGGCTCTTTTAGATGTCGCCTGCCTTCGCAACTTTTAGGCAAAGACAGACGTGGCAGCAGCGCGATCTGCGATGAGTGATTCGCAGATCACGCCTAGAGCAAGTTTTGCAATGCTTCTAAGGCCTCATCGAAGTCGCAGTTCTCGGTATGCTTCAGAACCACGGCAAAACGATCACGCATTGCTTGATCGGTGATGCCATTAGCCAGGTCGTTACACAGGTCAAGCGCTTCCGAGTTGCTGTCAGCCAAGTGCTTTGCCAGTTGCTTGAATTGCTCCGATGTGGGCTGTGCTGAAGGTGCTCGTACGCTGCCCAGTTCAGCAACCTGCAAAGGTTGTAACGCTTCTAGAACGGCGTTGAGTTGCTGCTCAACGAGAGCAAAGCGTGCGCCTCTGAGTGCCTCATCGGTACTTGTGCAGGCTTCCTCCAGTGCTTGTGAGGCAAGTTGTAGATCAGTCGCACCAATAGTCCCGGCAGTTCCTTTCAAGGTGTGAGCAAGACGTTGCGCGGTAGCGAAGTCGTGGCCGGCGATAGCTGCAGCGAAATGCGCAACGAAACTTGATTGGCTCTGCGCAAAACGCAGCAGCATCTTGCGGTAAAGGTGCTGGTCGCCTTGCATTCTCGCCAAGCCCGCTTTTTGATCCAGCATGGGCAGCTCAGGCAACGCTTCATGGATGTGGAGGCTAGCGCTCAGATGCACGTCGCCACGTTGGCGAGTGGGTTTGATCCAGTGCGCGAGGGTGATAAACATCTGTTCAACATTCAGCGGCTTGGCAATGTGATCATTCATCCCGGCGGCAATCACTTTGTCCTTGTCGCCGGCCATGGCGTTGGCGGTCATGGCGATGATCGGCAGGTGAGCCCAGGCAGGGTTGGCGCGAATCAGCCCAGTGGCGGTGTAGCCATCCATCACCGGCATCTGGCAATCCATAAGAATGCCGTCGAAGTCGTGGTCCTTGGCCAGAATGGCCAGTGCGTCCTCGCCATGCTGCGCGCAGACCAAGTGGATCTGTGCATTTCCCAGCAGTTCGACGGCCAGCTCGCGGTTCATCTCGTTATCTTCGACCAGTAACAACCTGGCTCCGGCTAACTGCTCGCGAGCTTGCTGTTGCAGGCGACCATCGTTCAACTGACGGCGCTCGATAAGTGGTCCTTTGCCAAGGACGCTACCGATGCTCTCTAGCAGTAGGGAGGAGGTGACCGGATGATTGATGATGAGGCTGTAGTGCAGGCCCTGCTGACGCGCCAGGCTGACAAAATCTTCGCGGCCGAAAGAGGTGATAACAATAACTGCCGGCGCTTTGCTCAGTGATAGTTCAGCAAGCCCTGCAAGACAGGCCTGCGCGGCATGGCTGCCGGACTTCCAACCGAGTAACAGCAGATCATATGGCGCGCCATTCTCTGCAGCGCGGCGCAGTTCGACCAGGGCATCGGCAGCATTTGTTACGGTGTTGACCTGCAGCTGGAGGCTAAGCAGTTGATGCCTGAGAATCTCTCCGGCTGTCGTGCTGCCTTCCAGTAGCAGGGCGCGCGTAGTTGCCAGCTCGTCGGAGCGGAACATGCGTGCAACGGGTGCCTGCTCTGGCAGAGCCAGATGCACGCGGAACTGAAAGCGACTGCCTGCGCCCAGTTCGCTCTCCACCCAGATGCTGCCTTCCATCAGCTCCACTAGGGTGCGTGAAATGGCCAGGCCAAGTCCGGTGCCGCCGTACTTTCGGGTAGTCGAGCTGTCTGCCTGTGAAAACGCCCCGAACAGTCGGCTGCATTGCTCAGCAGTCATACCGATGCCGCTGTCCTGCACGCTGAAGTTCAACCACACGCCACTGCTGTCGCTGGACTCCAGTTCGACGCGGATGATGATTTCGCCCTGTTCGGTAAATTTGACTGCATTGCTGGCCAAGTTGAGTAGGATCTGGCCAAGACGCAGAGGGTCGCCGATCAAGCTGACGGGCAGTTCGTTGCGCAGGTCAAAGAGCAGCTCCAAGCCTTTTTCATGCGCTTTGAAGGCAATCAGGTTGGCCAGGTTGTCGAGCACCTCGTCGAGTCTGAACTCAATCTGTTCCAGCTGCAGTTTGCCGGCCTCGATCTTGGAGAAGTCGAGGATGTCATTGATGATACCGAGCAGGCTGTTGGCGGCTTTATCGATTTTCTCCACATGGTTGCGCTGACGGGGTGCCAGTTCGGTCTGCAGGGCCAAGTGAGCCATGCCGATGATGGCGTTCATCGGT
>JAIERD010000390.1 GCA_019747155.1 Pseudomonadaceae bacterium | reverse complement strand
TGGCTCAGTGCTTGGGCCATCGATGGCCAGCTGCTCACGCTCCACTTGGCGCTGCTCGGGGGTACGTCGTTCGCCGGTGACAAATTGCTCAGGGCTGACCTTGATCAGCAGCAATTTGCACGGCAAGGCGCCGTTCCAGAAGGCATATTGCTTGTGGCTGCGAATACCCATGCGTTTGCCCAAATCGGGTGCGCCGGTGAAGATCGCCGCCTCCCAGTTCAAGCAGGCCTGACGCAGGCGTTCGCCGAGGTTTTGGTAGAGATAGAGCAAGCTGGCTTCATCGCCGAGACGCTCACCGTAAGGCGGATTACAGATCACCAGACCGGTCTGGTTTTGATCCGGGCGAGGCTCAAAAGTAGCCAGCTCGCCCTGATAAATTTTGATCCAGTTCGACAAGCCCGCGCGCTCAACGTTGTTGCGCCCCGGCTGAATCAAGCGTGGATCGGCCTCATAGCCGCGAATCCACAATGGCGGCTTGGCCAAGCCAATCTCCGCCCGCTCTAGCGCCTCTTCATGCAGACGCTGCCAGAGCGCCGGCACGTGGCCGAGCCAGGCCGAGAAGCCCCACAGCTCGCGTTTAAGATTCGGCGCGATGTCGGCGGCGATCATCGCCGCCTCGACCAGGAAGGTGCCCACACCGCACATAGGGTCGGTCAGCGCGCCACCGGCGGCGGCAATGCGTGGCCAGCCGGCACGGATCAAAATCGCCGCGGCGAGGTTCTCTTTCAAAGGCGCGGCACCCTGCTGCAGGCGATAACCGCGCTGGTGCAGACTGTGGCCGGACAGATCCAGCGACAACACCGCCTCACCACGATCAAGGCGCAGGTGTACGCGCATGTCCGGGTTGAGCTTATCGATCGACGGCCGGTCACCGGCGGCGTTGCGCAATTTATCGACAATCGCATCCTTGACCTTCAGCGCGCCAAAGTGAGTGTTATCGATACCCGAACCCTGACCGCTGAACTCCACCGCCAAGCTGCCGGTGGGCAACAGATGCTCGTGCCAATCGATGGCCGAGACGCCGTCATAGAGTTCATCGGCGTCGCGCATGGTAAAGCGCGTCAGCACCAGCAACACCCGGTTGGCCAAGCGTGACCACAGGCACAATCGATACGCCGTGGTCATATCGGCAAAGCCACGGATCGCCGAGGTGTGCTCACGCACCTCTTCAAGGCCTAAAGCAGTAGCCTCTTCGGCCAGCAGTGCTTCCAGGCCTTTGGGGCAGGTGAGAAAGAGTTCGAAACGATCCGACATGGGGATATCCAGTGCCTAAGGCAGTTAGTCACGCACACAAACTGTACGCACAACAAAAGTAAGTGACAAAAGCCCGCAGAGCGACCCTTCGTCGGAATAAACAGCCCCCCAGCCACCGCCAGTTCTAGGCTGGCGACAACACCGGCGCATCTTCTGTGCGCCGCTGAACACAGGGGCTCAGGCAATTTTTTAGGCCACTGGCACTCCAGCCTTATGGCCCGACTCACAAAACCGTTACCTTCTTATGACAAAAAGGTCATTCACAGGGTCAACGGCATTGGTTAGAAATCAACTCAGCCCGACACCGTCTTGGTGTCGGCAGCAACCCGCCGCAATGGCAATGGGTTGCGCCGGCAGAACTTTCTGCCCGACCCCAGCTAGGGGCCAAAGGAATATCACAGTCAACATTTGAGGGCTTCACCCTATGAGAAGACTTAAGCGTGATCCAATGGAAAAAGCTTTTTTACGCGGCTATCAATATGGCGTTCATGGTAAATCGTACGAACTCTGTCCATTCACTGCAGCAAGTGTCCGCCAAGCCTGGATTAACGGCTGGCGAGAAGGCCGCGGTGACAACTGGGCCGGTATGACCGGTACCGCTGGCATCCACCGCCTCAACGAACTCCACGCTGTCGGCTAAGCAACTGCCGACTTCATCAATTACGCCCCAACGGGCAATTGCTTCAGAGGGCCCTTAACCGGGCCCTTTTTAGTTCTGGCGAACCGCCATCAGGCTTTACGTGGCAAGGCCGCAATCGCATCTACAGATTCGCGAATCAGCGCCGGGCCTTGGTAGATAAAGCCCGAGTAGATTTGCACCAGGCTGGCACCGGCGGCGATTTTCTCGGCCGCATGCTGGCCGGCGGTAATCCCGCCCACCGCAATAATAGGTAAACGTCCCGCCAACTCTGCCGCCAACACCTTAACAATGTGGGTGCTCTGCTCGCGCACTGGCGCACCGGAAAGCCCACCGGCTTCATCGGCGAACGGCAGCCCGGCAACGCCGTTACGCGACAGCGTGGTGTTGGTGGCAATAACCGCATCCATGCCGGCTTCGACTAACGCGCCAGCGACCTCGATGGTTTCCTCATCGGTCATGTCCGGGGCAATTTTGATCGCCAGCGGCACACGCTTGCCATGTTTGGCGGCGAGGTCTTCTTGACGCTGACGCAAGGCTTCGAGCAATTGCTTGAGTGAATCGCCAAACTGCAGACTGCGCAGCCCCGGGGTATTGGGCGAGCTGACGTTCACCGTGACATAACTGGCGTGGGCGTAGACCTTGTCCAGGCAGAGCAAGTAATCATCCACCGCCCGCTCAACCGGGGTGTCGAAGTTCTTGCCGATATTAATCCCCAACACGCCTTTAAATTTTGCCGCCTGAACCCGCGCCAGCAAATGATCGACGCCGTGGTTGTTAAAGCCCATGCGATTGATGATCGCCTCGGCCGCCGGCAAACGAAACAAGCGTGGCTTGGGATTACCCGGCTGCGGGCGCGGCGTGACGGTGCCAATTTCTACAAAACCGAAACCGAGCTGGGCAAAGCCATCGATGGCATCGCCATTTTTATCCAAACCGGCGGCCAGCCCCACAGGATTGGGGAAATCCAAGCCCATGACCCGCACCGGCAAGCTCGCCGGTGCTTTAGTTAGCAAGGCATTCAGCCCCAAGCGTCCCGCTGCACCGATCAGATCGATGGACAGCTCGTGGGAGGTTTCCGGGGCGAGGTTAAACAGCAGCTTGCGGGCCAGGGTATACATGGGCAGGCTTGGCTCAATAGTTAGACTGGAAATTACAGGCTGCGTGAAAACGTAGCGAGCGAAGGTTAGGCAAGGCAAAAACAGGCGAGGACGCGGAGTTTACGAGTTGTAAATGAGCAGTCCGAGCCTGTTTTTAACGCCGCATAGCCGAGCGCAGTAGTTTTCACACAGTCTGATTAGCCGGCCAGTATAACCGCGCCACCTTAGGCAAGCGAGGCAGCTATATGTCTATTCACTGATCTTGCGCAAACTCAACAGCTCACCGGAGCTATTAAACTCCAAGGCGAAGGAACCATAGACACCGGCATGGGTCAGAAAAGGCCGTAAATGATGGGCCGGCAAATTCACCCGCTGACCATCGCGACTGGACACCAATACCCGGTTCGCCCGACCTTGATAGACGGCGAGCAAAGATTGCGCAGATAGTGCAATATCCAACAACAGAACTGGCATGGAAGCACCCGGGACTATGAAGCATGCAATGTTGCCACAAGCAGCAGCACCAAGCAGAGCGGCGAAGGTTATTTGGCAAGGCGTTAGCTGCGCCAGCGCTAGTCGTAATCAAGGAGAGCATGGCTGGTTATGAGTTTTTCTGAGCAGTCTGCATCGCTGTCTTCGCTACTGGGCTCCCTCGCTCAGCGCTTAGGTCTTGCCGGGCGCAGTTCACGGCAGATTTTTGAGCGCGCCAGCAGCCTGCAGTTACCCTTCCAGGCCCTGCCCATGCCAGAGCAAAGCATCTGGTGGGAATCCGGCCCGCCCTTGCAGCGACTGCTGGATTTACCTCGTGGCGCCCTCTCCGGCCCGGTACAAGAAGACAAAGCCCAAGCCCATGCGGTGCTCATCCGCCTGATCAAGCAACGCCAAGAACAGCTCGACAGCATTGATTTGCGCACTATCAGCGGCTTCTCCTGCACCGACAGCAGTCGGGCGCACTGCAGCAGCTTCGAGGAGTACGCCGCCTCTGCGGCGTGCCACCACATTCGCATCATCAGCTACAAAGACTTCGTCAAAGCCATCAGCCAAGCGCTGCCACGCTTCCTTGCCGGCGAGCAGATCAACCTGCGCCAAGCTAATTGGCATGGCGAACAGCTGTACTGGAGCGGCGAACAAAATCTGGAAGCCTTCGCCTGCGCCATCGCCTATGCGCGGCGGCGCGGTCTAGAGATCAGTCTGCCGGCTCAGCTGACCCATTATCAGATCGACCCCGCTGGCCTTAGCGAGCTGCAAAACTGCTACCACATGCTGGCAATGCCGGTGCAAGCCTGGACCGACCCGGCCTTTATGGCCCTGCTGCTCGACCACGGGCTGCCCTACGCGCGTTTATCGCTGCTGCGCAGCCCAGGCGCTCCAGAGTTTCTGCTGCTGCCCAAAGCCCACGAGCAAGCCCGCACCCTGGGCGACGGCTTACGTTTAGCCGGCGCACCTGACGTAGTGAGTTATTTGCAGCAACTCAAACGCTAAGCATCCTCGGAACGCTGCAATTTCCAGCCCTGCAATAGCAGTCCGCCCGCCGCGCTAAAACCAAATCCAGCCGATAAAAAAGCCCCGCACTTGGCGGGGCTCAATGGTTTTACCTGTGCGCCATTATGAGATATTCACCCCATGCTGGCCGCTTTGGGCGAGATCATGCAGCTCGCGCCCAGCCACGGCGTACATGGCGTAGTCGACGCTGGTGGCCGCACGCAGCTCGGCCATCATCGCGCGCCAGCGGGCTACCAACGGCCGGTTTTGCTCGAGCCACAGTGCGGTGCGAGCCTCGATATCATCCGGCGCATCGGTCATTTGCAGTACCGAGACGGTAATCGCCCGCTGTTGCCAGTCGAGATCATCACGGAACGCCTCACGGGCCAAACCCTGCCAGTTGTTCTCCACCGGCAAGCTGGTGATTTGCTGCAAGTACCAGGTTAGATCCAGCGCGCCACCCACCGCGAAGTAGGCACTCGCCACCCGCGCCGGGTCTTGCCCGGTTACGTCTGAGGCTTCGATGATCGGCAGCAACGTGTACAGATGGCTGGTGCCTGCCACCACCCGCGCCAACGGTTCAGGGGTACCTGATTCGACATAGCTTTGGAAACGCGCCAGCCATTGCTCACGCACCGGCCCATCCAAAAGTTCATCCAAACGCCCAGCCAAGGCCTCAACGCGCGGGGCAAAATGCGCCACATCACGGGCCGCATCCAGCTCGTTACGCCGACTGCGCAAGAACCAACGGGTGGCCCGACGACCCAAGCGCATCAGCTCATCCATCAACATCAATTGCAGCTCGGCCGGCACTTGATAATCCAGCGCCTCGATCTGCTGCCACCAGTGCGGCAACTGGAACACGTCACGCACTATCACGTAAGCGCCGGCGACATTGGCTGCGCTCATGCCGGTGGACTCCTTCAAGCGCTGCACGAAGGTAATACCCATGTGGTTGACCAGATCGTTGGCGATCTGGGTACTGACGATTTCTCGCTTGAGTCGATGGCGGCTCATGGCCTGCGGAAACTTCTTGGTCAGCAGCGGCGGGAAGGCGGTTTGCATGTCCCGCGCCAGGTACTCATCGTCCGGTACCAAGGATTTGAGCAGCGACTCTTTCAGGTTGATTTTGCTGTAAGAGATCAGCACCGACAGTTCGGCCCGCGTCAGCGCCTGGCCGTTAGCCACCCGCTCAGCCAGCTGCTCATCGGTCGGCAAAAACTCCAGCGCCCGATCCAGCTTGCCATCGGCCTCCAAGGCATTCATCAAGCGCCGGTACTCGGCGATCCGCTCACGCGCTCGTCGTTGCGCCAGCGACAACGCCTGGGTTTGCTTGTAGTTATTGCCCAGCACCAGGCTGCCAACCGCATCGGTCATCTCGGCCAGCAACTTGTTGCGCTGCTTGCCGGTCATGTCGCCGCTGCCGACGATTTCATTGAGGAGAATCTTGATATTCACCTCGTGGTCCGAGCAATCGACGCCACCGGCGTTGTCGATAAAATCGGTGTTACTGGCGCCGCCATTGAGGCAGTACTCGACCCGACCCAGCTGGGTCACACCGAGGTTGCCGCCCTCGCCCACCACCTTGGCGCGCAACTCGCGGCCATCAACGCGCAGGGCGTCGTTGGCTTTGTCACCGACATCTGTGTGGCTTTCGCTGCTGGCTTTCACATAAGTGCCAATACCGCCGTTCCAGAGCAAATCCACCGGCGCTTTCAGCAGCGCATTGAGCAACTCGGTAGGCGGTAACTTGTCGGCCTGGATATCAAAGCGTTGCTGCATTTGCTTGCTGATCGGGATGCTCTTGGCACTGCGCAGGAACAATCCACCACCCTCGGAAATCAGGCTGGTGTCGTAATCGGCCCACGACGAGCGCGGCAGATCAAACAAGCGTTGGCGCTCGACAAAGCTCAACGCCGCATCGGGATTGGGGTCGATAAAAATGTGCATATGGTTAAAGGCGGCGACCATCTGCAAGGATTTCGACAGCAGCAGACCATTGCCAAACACGTCGCCGGCCATGTCGCCGATACCGATCACCGTGCACGGGTCTTTTTGCACATCGATGCCCATCTCGCGGAAATGCCGCTGCACCGAAACCCAGCCGCCTTTGGCGGTAATGCCCATGCCTTTGTGGTCGTAACCGGCCGAGCCGCCCGAGGCAAAGGCATCACCCAGCCAGAAGTCGTACTCAGCGGCAATGCCGTTGGCAATGTCGGAGAAGGTCGCGGTGCCTTTGTCGGCTGCCACCACCAGATAAGGATCGTCCTCGTCGTGACGCACCACGTTTTGCGGTGGTACTACCGCACCCTCTTTGAGGTTGTCGGTGATGTCGAGCAAGCCGCAAATAAAGATCCGGTAGCAGGCAATCGCCTCGGTCTGAATCTCATCGCGCGAGCCACCAACAGGTAAGCGTCGCGGGATAAAGCCGCCCTTGGCACCCACCGGCACAATCACCGCGTTCTTCACCTGCTGGGCTTTGACCAGACCGAGCACTTCGGTGCGGTAATCCTCCTCGCGATCCGACCAGCGCAAGCCGCCACGCGCCACATCACCGAAGCGCAAATGCACGCCTTCGACCCGCGGGCAGTAGACGAACACTTCAAACTTGGGCACCGGCCGCGGGATATCAGGAATCGCCCGTGGATTGAGCTTGAAGCTGAAATAGGCCTTGGCCTGGCCGTTGGCATCCAGCTGATAGAAGTTGGTGCGCAGGGTGGCCTTCACCAGGTCCAGATAACGACGCAGGATGCGGTCTTCGTTGAGCACCGCAACGTTATCCAGCGCGGTCAGAATTGCCTGTTCTAGACGTTGTTGCTTGTCGGCCAAATCTTCGGCCGTCAGCTTGCGCGCTAGGTAGAAGCGGGTTTTAAACAGCCGGACCAGTTCTTTGGCGATATCGGCATGATTAACCAGGGTGCTGGCGATATAGCTCAGGTCAAAGCCCAGTCGAATCTGCTTGAGGTAACGCGCATAGGCACGCAGCAACGCCACATCGCGCCACGGCATGGCGGCGGTCAGCACCAGGCGGTTGAAGGCATCATTCTCCGCCGCCCCCTCGACTATGTGCACAAAGGCATCTTGCAGGGTGTCGTTGAGCTGCTGGATATCCACATCCAGCCCTTCGGCATAGGTGAAGGCGAAATCGTGAATCCAGAACTCGCGGCCATTTTGATGGCGCAGACGGTAAGGAAACTCACCTAGTACCCGCAGGCCAAGGTTTTCCAAAATCGGCAACACATCCGACAAGGCCAAAGGCGAGTCGGCGTGATAGAGCTTGCAATGCAACTGCTGCTCGGTCGAAGCCAGTGGCTGATAGAAGCTCATCACCAACTTGCGCTCGGGGGTCAAGCTGAGCAGGTGCTGCATATCGACCACCGCCGAATGGGCGGCAAACCGCTCGCGATAACCGGCCGGGAAACAGTCCGGAAACTCGGTCAACACATTGGTGCCCTGGGCCTCGCCAAAGCTTTCGACGACCAAACTGGCGTAGTCATCTTTCCATGAACGGCAGGCTTGAATAACTTCCTGCTCAAGCTTGGCGATGTCGATTTGCTGATGGTTTTTCGGGTCAACCCGCAGGATCAACTGCACCCGCGCCAACACCGACTCCGAGAAATAGGTCCAGAACTCGCAGTCGCTGGCCTGCAGGCGTTCCATCAGAATCTGCTGGATTTTCATCCGAATTTCAGTGGAGTAAACATCCCGTGGCACATAGACCAAGCAGTAGCAAAAACGTCCGTAGGGGTCTTTGCGCAAGAACAAGCGCAGCTTGTTGCGCTCCTGAATCTGCACAATCGAAATCGCGGTATTGAACAGCTCATCGACCGGGGTTTGAAACAGGTCGTCGCGTGGCAACACCTCAAGAATTTGCGCCAGCTCTTTGCCTAAGTGCGCGCTGCTGGCAAAACCCGAGCGCTGCTCGATCTCGACCACCTTGCGGCGAATATAGGGAATTTGCCGCACGCTCTCGACATACACCGACGAGGTATAGAGGCCGAGGAAGCGGCACTCTTTAATAACCTTGCCCTTGCTGTCGATCTGCCGAATGGAGACGAAATCGGGATAGGCCGGCCGGTGCACGCGACTGGGCAAGGAGGCCTTGGCAAAGGACAACAGCCGAGGCTCGCGCAGGTAGTCAACGGCTTGTGGCTCGATATGCAGTTCGTCCTGGTGCAGACCCAGGCGCAGCGATTTTGACAAGCCCAGCAACGAGGTTTCGTCATAGACCATTCGGCCGCCGTCTTTATCGGCCACCACACTGAACTCTTCGTAACCGAGGAAGGTGAAGTGGTTGTCCAGCAGCCAGCTCATAAAGACTTTAATTTCCGCCAACTCGGCGCTATCAACTGCCGCCTTGCCCTTGTCGAGGCCGGCCAACAGCGCTTGCGCGCGGGCCTGCATCGCGGGGAAATCCAGCACCGCTTGACGCACCTCATCGAGCACCTCGTGCAGGGCTTTCTCCAGGGTGCGCAACTCGCCAACATTGGCGCAGCGATCGATCTCCAGGTAGATCAGCGACTCCTGGATCACGCCCTCGCCTTGACTGGACTTGGCCAAGACCTCCTGCAGATCGCCATTGGCTTTGCGGCGTACGCTGAGGACATTGTTCTGCAAGGTATGGATGCTGTAACCGCGACGATTAAGCTCCATGCGGATCGAGTCGACCAGGAACGGGATATCGCGGTGCAGGACTTCAACCGCGGTGTGGGTCGACTGCCAGCCGTGCTTTTCGTAATCTGGGTTAAACAGGCGAACTTGCGGCTGGTCATACTCGAAGTGCTCAAGCAGACGCCACGCCGACAAGGTGCAACCAACCAGATCGGAGAGTCGTCGTTCGGTCAATTCTTCAAGGGCGACTATGCCGAAAAATTGCTCAGCGAACAGATCTACTTGTGGAAGATCTTGCTCGCTGACGTGCGGTGCCAGTGCTGCTTGCAGTTGATGCTGAAAGTCGGCTTTGCTGGCCGCGGTGAAGAACGCCATGCTGTTACTCCGTTGGCTTGCTGTTTGATAGCCCGAGAGCCAAAGAGCTCAAGTGGCCGAGTTGCACTGCGCAGCGATGGATGCTGCGCAACCTGTTGTTCAACATTAGTTCAAGAACTAAATCACAGCTGTAGCGGTCTGAGATTGTTGCTAATAGGTACGACCGCCGGATTGCTTTAAAGTGGCCGCCTACAAGAACCTGAAGCAACTCTCGACCAACCAGTCACATTTGCCAGAAGAGCTTACCGATGGAACACCGTGAGGCGCTTGTCGCGCTGCGACATTTTCTTTCAACCCAGATCCTCGGCCAGGAAAAACTCATCGAAAGGCTGCTGATTGCCTTGCTGGCCGATGGCCACGTGCTGGTCGAGGGGGCTCCGGGCTTGGCCAAGACCAAGGCGATCAAAGAACTCGCCGAAGGCATCGAGGCTGAATTTCACCGCATTCAGTTCACTCCAGATTTGTTACCGGCCGACATCACCGGCACCGAAATCTATCGCCCGGAAACCGGCAGCTTCGTGTTCCAGCAAGGGCCGATCTTTCATAACCTGGTGTTGGCCGATGAAATCAACCGGGCGCCAGCCAAGGTCCAATCGGCGCTACTGGAAGCCATGGCCGAGCGCCAGGTCAGCGTCGGGCGTAGCACCTATGCGTTGTCGCCGTTGTTTCTGGTGATGGCCACGCAAAACCCGATCGAGCAAGAAGGCACCTATCCGCTGCCGGAAGCTCAGCTCGACCGCTTTTTGATGCACGTGAAAATCGGTTTCCCGGATGCCGTGGTAGAACGCAAAATTCTCCAGCAGGCCCGTGGCGAAGCCCTGAATGGTGAAACCAAGCCGGAACACAAACTGACCCAGGCGGCGATCTTTGCCGCGCGCAATGAAATCCTTGGCCTGTACATGGCCGATGCGGTGGAGGAGTACCTGGTGCAGTTGGTGATGGCCACCCGTACCCCGCTCAAATTTGACCCCGAGCTGGCCGAATGGCTGACCTACGGCGCTAGCCCGCGCGGCTCGATTGCCCTGGATCGCTGCGCCCGTGCCCACGCTTGGTTGGCGGGGCGCGACTTCGTCAGCCCGGAAGATATTCAGGCGGTGTTCTTCGATGTGCTGCGCCACCGGATCATCTTGTCGTTTGAGGCCGAAGCCGCCGGCATCGATCAAGACCGCGTGCTGCAGCGCATCCTCGATGTGGTTGCCGTTGCCTAAATGCCGCTATCAAGC
>JAIERD010000468.1 GCA_019747155.1 Pseudomonadaceae bacterium | reverse complement strand
GCTTTTTGAGCAGCAGCCATTGCTTCGTCAGCTTTGCTGTAGGCTTCGTCAGCGCGTGCTTGAGCACGAGCAGAAGAATCTTCTACTGCAGTGATTTTAGCTTCGATTTCTTTGGTGTTCGAGCAACCAGCAGCCAGAACGGCAGCCAGAGCGATAGCGGACAGCTTGAATACGTTGTTCATATGTTTCCCCTTAAGGTGGACTTTCCATAAAAGCAATTCTTCGAGCTCGAAGAATTTGCCGGTCTACATGTTACCCAGAACTGCTAATAAGTAAACCAATCGATCCTCTTCGCTGTGGTTTTTTCTGTCTAAATTCAATGCATAAGCACATTTGTCAGGTTTTTTACGGCTTTTGTATAAAAAACGCTCAGTTATTAGTGGTCCGGCTGGCAGCCTGCAGGCGCTGGGCATAAGCGCTCTTCTAGTGCACGGTGGCTGCGCTTGGCACAAAGGATGCCCAGGCTTAATCGGCCTGATAAGCTGCGCTTGCATCCGCGCCGGGTGCTTTTACTCTCCCTGTATGGATGTAGCTATGTCGAAAATTCTCAAATGGGGCCTGCTCGCAATATTGGCCCTGGGCCTGCTGATTAAAGTGTCGCTGTGGTTGTCGGTGCGGGCGGTTATGAACGATGCCATCGCCCAGCTGGCGCCAGTGATGGACATCAGTTACGGCAGCATTACCTCCTCATTTGACGGGCGTGTGGGCCTTAATAAGGTTGAGATCCGGATTCCTGCTTTGCACGACAGCGTGCGGGTGGCCAGTGCCGAGCTGAAATTCCACGGTTTGGGCGAGTTATTAAGCTTTAAAGAGCGCTTGGCCGAAGGTAAATTTCCCGAGCAGTTGGCCATCAGCCTAAAAGGCCTGGCGCTGGATGTGCACGGGCCCTTGATGGTGCAGCTTTACGATCAACCGGCTGAACGCAGCGTGCTGACGGCGATGAGTGAGGTGGCGTGCGGCAAGGTCAGCAGCATTGGTACCAGCGAACTGCTGGACATGGGTTATCGAACCTTTGAGACCGATGCCGAGTTTTCCTACCAGTTCCAGCCGGGGGCGCAGCGCTTAAGTTTTAGGCTGGTTTCCACCACCCGCGACATGGCTGAAATGCGCGTTGGCATGACGCTGGCCAATATGTCGGAAAAGCCCGGTGATTTGATCGTCAACCCACCGCGCTTGGCTTTGGTGACTGTTGAAATTGATGACAACCAATATCAGCGCAAGGTGCAGGATTATTGCGCCGGCAAGCTTGGCCAGGATCGTGAGCGTTATCTGCAAACGGCGCTTGAGAAAGTCGACCAGGTACTGCGCAGTCAGCGGATTGCGCTTGATCAGCCGGTACTCGCCGCCTATGCCGGCTACCTGAAAGATCCGCAGTCGCTGCGCCTTGAGCTCAATCCAACTGAGGGTATGGCGTGGGACGGTCTAGAGTTTTTTGCGGCTAAGGATGTTTTGGCCATGCTGCGCCCCGTGTTGTCGATCAACCAGAAACAGGTTGAACCTTTAAGTTTTACTTGGCTCGATAACAAGGCTCATCAGCAGGAGGATGCCGCTGTTGAACCGCGTGCGGCGGTGACTCAGGCTCCGGTGCCTGACGCGCATATCGAGTACGTAGCAGTAAACGAGTTGGCCAACTACGCTGGGAAGCGTGTGCAATTAATTACTTTTGATGGTCAAGGCTATTCAGGCTTGTTACGCAAGGTTGACAATGGCAAGGTCTATCTCACGCTTTTGGGTTCGGGTGGTTCTGCTGATATATCGCTGCGCTTGGATAAAGTTCATCAAGTTAGGATACTGTTTTGAGAGGTACCAAGGCTTTGAAAAATACTGAGGCATTGCGATGAGCGAGGCAGTCACGGTTCTGCACGATCAGGCCGGCCACCAATTTGAGGTCACGATAGATGACCACCGTGCTTACTTGGCCTATATGGATCTGGGTAAGCAGACGTTGGATATCTATCGCACCTTTGTGCCGAATGCTTTGCGTGGCCGTGGTATTGCGGCGGCTCTGACTGCGCATGCGCTGGAGTATGCGCAAACCTCGGGTTATACGGTGATTGCCTCATGCTCCTACGTTGAGCGCTACATGGAGCGGCGTCAGCGGCATTTGGCTAAAGGTTAAGTCGACACCAACAAAAACGCCGGGCAAATGCCCGGCGATTTTGTTGGTGCATGTTAATTAGCTACGTTGACGCTTGGGCAGCACATCGTTGAGCTTGTGGTGCATGCTGCGCAGGGCTTTTTCGGTAGCAGCCCAATCGATGCAGGCGTCGGTAATTGACACGCCATATTGCAGATCAGCCAGGTCTTTGGGGATCGACTGACTGCCCCAGCCGAGGTGGCTCTCGACCATCAGACCGACGATCGACTGATTGCCTTCCAGAATCTGGTTGGCGACGTTGTCCATCACCAGCGGCTGTAGGGCCGGATCTTTGTTGGAGTTGGCGTGGCTGCAATCGACCATGATGTTGGGACGAATGGCGGCTTTATTCAGCTCTTGCTCGCAGATAGCGACGCTAACCGAGTCATAGTTGGGCTTGCCGTTACCGCCGCGCAGTACCACATGGCCGTAAGCGTTGCCTTTGGTGGTGACGATGGAGACGCCGCCTTCCTGATTGATACCGAGGAAACGATGCGGGCTGGAAACTGACTGCAGGGCGTTGATGGCCACGGTTAAACCGCCATCGGTGCCATTTTTGAAGCCGACGGCCGAAGACAGCCCAGAGGCCATCTCACGGTGAGTCTGGGATTCGGTGGTGCGTGCGCCAATCGCCGACCAGCTGATCAGGTCTTGTAGATATTGCGGAGAAATCGGGTCAAGCGCTTCGGTGGCGGTCGGCAGGCCCATTTCGGCCAGATCGCGCAGCAGAGTGCGGCCGATGTGCAGGCCGTCTTGAATCTTGAACGAGTCGTCCAGGTATGGGTCGTTGATCAGACCTTTCCAGCCGACGGTGGTGCGCGGTTTTTCAAAATACACCCGCATCACCAAGAACATGCTATCGGCAACTTCGGCAGCCAGTACTTTCAAGCGCTCGGCATACTCGTGCGCTGCCTTGAGGTCGTGGATCGAGCAAGGACCGACCACCACGAACAGGCGATGGTCTTTGCCGTCGAGAATATTGCGGATGACCTCACGGCCATGGGCCACTGTGTGCAGGGCCGCATCGGTGAGCGGGATTTCGCGCTTGAGTTGCTCCGGGGTAATCAGGGTTTCGTTGGAGGCAACGTTGAGGTCGTTGATTGGTAAATCAGCCATCGTGCTTTTCATCAATTCAGAGTCGTCAGGTCACGGGTGCCGGCCGCCGGTAATCCCCGGGGGCGGTGCACGGCAAGATGGGCGCGGTGGGGAGGCTCAACCTTAGCGCGTTACCCCTTGGCTAGACAATGGGTAGCTAAGGCTTAAGTACCGGTAGAGGGTGCTAATGGCTGCGAGTCAGAGCCGCGCGGCTTGGTTGCAGGGCTCGGTGTTTACTGCCTGCTCCGCGAGTATTAGCCCAAGCTGGCGTTGGAGAACTCTGCGGCATGTTGGGCAATCCACTCGCCAGCCACCGCCTCAACGGCTAAAGGCTTACCCAGTTCGAGTTCCCGCTGGTGCCGGTAATGCTCAATTTGGCAAACCTGTTCGACCATGCGGGCGCGAAACAAGGTGTCCTCATCGATAAATGAAATACCGACCAGATAGTCGTCCGGCAGTTTATGGCACCAGGCAATCACGCCCGGATAGCGCGCTTGATCGCCTAATAAAGGAATCCGCATTTCCACCGCCGTGCCGCGCCGAAAGCTGCGCGAGGAGTTGCACGCAACCCCGCCGAGGCTGATATCGTGCAGGCGCTGTTTGGGCGGGCTGGCTTGTTTGCGCACGACCAGTTCAACTGGCATATCGCTTGGATGACGCAAGAAACGACGCATGACTACCGACTCCAAATGCCATCAGACTGACATCATTGTGCTGAGTATAGCGACCGAACTGCAATTGACTGACTTTGATGCGGATCGTCAATTGCTCGATTTGTCCGGGACCTCGTTGCTAATATTTACCAGCATAGGTTGTGCCAGTTGTCGCTGGGCGCGCCGTGAAATTCCCAGTTTTGCCCTGCCCGTCGCGCGTCTGTGCTGGATTGATGCTGGCGACAATGGTGGTTTGGTGCAGCGCTACGAGGTACAGCAGTTGCCGGCATTGTTTGTGGTCGCTGATAGTCAATTTTTCGGCCGCATTGAGCCAATCTTGAGTGGCCCAGAACTGCTCAAGGCACTGCAGCAAGCTTTAACTCGCGCCCCAGAGGAGCTTCCCTAGATGTCAAATTTACAGCGGCCGCGGATCGGGATTATTGGTACCGGCGCAATTGGCGGTTTTTATGGCGTAATGTTGGCGCGCGCAGGCTTTGACGTGCATTTTTTGCTGCGCAGTGAATTTGCGGCTGTGACTACCCAGGGCTTACAGATCAATAGTGCGGTACACGGTGAGTTGCGCGTGCAGCCGGCGCAGATTTATCGCGATGCGGCGGATATGCCGCCCTGCGATTGGTTATTGGTCGGCGCCAAAACCACCAGCAATGCCGAGCTGGCGCCGTTGATTAGTCAGGCCGCCGCGCCGGGAGCCAAGGTGCTGTTGCTGCAAAATGGTTTGGCCGTTGAGGATGGGTTACGTCCGCTACTGCCGCAGACGCTGCATTTGCTCGGTGGCCTGTGTTTTATCTGCGCTCATCGCAGCGCGCCGGGGGTGGTCGAACACCAGTCGCTGGGCGCTGTTAATCTGGGTTATCACTCCGGGCCCGCACTTGATCAAGCGGCGCGCCTGGCGATAGTCGAGGAGGGCGCGGGATTGTTTCGCGCCGCCGGGCTGGACTCCACGGCCATGCCCAATCTTGAGTTGGCGCGTTGGCAGAAGCTGGTGTGGAATGTGCCTTATAACGGCTTGTCGGTGTTGCTCAATGCCAGCACCAGCGCGCTGATGGCCAATGCAGACAGCCGTGCACTGATCCAGGCCATCATGCAGGAAGTGCTGCAAGGGGCGGCCGCCTGCGGTCACGAACTAGCGCCTGGATATGCCGCTAAGCTGTTGGCCACCACCGATCGCATGCCTGACTACTGGCCCAGCATGTACCACGACGCCCAGCTGCGCCGCCCGCTGGAGCTGGCCGCCATTTATGCCGCGCCCTTGGCGGCTGCGGCGTTAGCCGGTTGCGCGCTGCCGCGTATCGAAGCGCTGCATCAGGCCTTGGCTTTTATCGATAACCGCAACCAGCAGTTAGGCACTTTATGAGCAAGGGCTTGGGCGACAAGTTGGTCTTGGCGATTTCATCGCGGGCGCTGTTTGACCTGACTGAAAGCCATCAGATTTATGAAACCGAAGGGGTCGAGGCTTACCGCCAGTACCAGATCGAGCATGAAGAAGAGATTCTGCAACCCGGCGATGCCTTCCCGTTAGTGGAGAAACTGCTCAACCTCAACAGTGCCCTGGGCTCGCCACGGGTCGAGGTTATTTTGATCTCGCGTAACAGTGCCGACACCGGTTTACGGGCGTTTAACTCGATCCAGCATTACAACCTCGGCATCTCGCGCGCCGCCTTTGTCGGTGGCCGCAGCCCTGATCCCTATCTGGCCGCCTTTGGTTGCCATCTGTTTCTTTCCACTCACGCGGATGATGTGCGCAGTGCCCTGCGCGCAGGCTTTGGTGCGGCGAGTATTTTGTCCGGTGGCGCGCGACGGGCGGACAGTAATGAGCTGCGCATCGCTTTTGACGGCGATGCGGTGCTGTTTTCGGATGCATCCGAGCGGGTCTATCAGCAAGGCGGTCTGGCTGCGTTTCAGGCTCACGAGCAACAAGCTGCGCGCGACCCGCTGGGCGGCGGGCCGTTTAAGCCGTTTTTGGCTGCGCTAAACCGTTTGCAAAAAGAGTTTCCCGAGGACGCCTGCCCAATTCGCACGGCGCTGGTGACCGCGCGTTCGGCGCCGGCTCATGAACGGGTGATCCGCACATTGCGTGAGTGGGATATTCGCCTGGATGAGTCGTTTTTTCTCGGTGGTCTGGAGAAATCGGCGATTTTGGAAACCTTTGGCGCCGATATGTTTTTCGACGACCAAGCCAGTCACTGCGAAAAAGCCAGCGGGGTGGTGGCCACCGGTCACGTGCTGCATGGCGTCAGTAACGAACCGCACAAATCCTAGAAAATCTCTTTCGCTGCCGCGCTGCTACGCTCTAGCTAGAACCTTTGGCCAGTAGTAGATGAGGTTACCGATGATTCGCACAATTCTTTACGCGACCGATCTAGGCCTGTATGCACCCTATGTGCTGCAGCACGCCTTGGCCCTGACCCGTTCCTTTAACGCCGAGCTGTATGTGGTACATGCGGTTGAACCTATGGGGCTGTTTGCCGACTCGGTGCTGCAAACCTATTTAGATGAGAGCACCCTGAAAGAAATGCGCACTAACGGCCTCAATGCAGTGATGGGCAGCATCGAACAGCGCGTACTTGAAGGCTTTAACGATGAAATGGGCGAGGCACCGCATGACATGCAGCTGATTAAGGAGGTGCGCGTGCTGCAGGGCGATCCGCCGCAGGTGATTTTGACTGAGGCGCAGAGGATCTCGGCCGACTTGCTGGTGATTGGCAGCCACAGTCATGGCACTACCTGGGATACCCCGCTGGGGCGCACCGCGCAGCGCTTGGTGCAGCTGTCTGAATCGCCGGTGTATTTGGTGCCGATGCTGCAGCATCGCGGCCGTGGCGAGCTTTAGACCAGCGGTAGGTGCCCTTAAGATAAATCGTCTATTTTTAATCTTCAGACCGTACATATGGTTATATACGGTCGCCGGGCTTGCGGCATATATCTGTACTGAGGGGCATCCATGAAACTTCAACAATTGCGCTACATCTGGGAGGTAGCGCATCACGACCTCAACGTCTCCGCCACTGCGCAGAGCCTGTACACCTCGCAGCCGGGCATTAGCAAACAGATCCGCCTGCTTGAAGATGAACTAGGCGTTGAAGTGTTTGCCCGCAGCGGTAAGCATTTAACTCGGGTTACCCCGGCCGGCGAGCGGATTATCGCCACCGCTGGTGAAATCTTGCGCAAAGTCGAAAGCATCAAGCAAATCGCCCAAGAGTTCTCCAACGAGAAAAAAGGCACCCTGTCGATCGCCACCACTCACACTCAGGCTCGCTACGCTTTGCCGCCGGTGATCAGCAGCTTTATCAAGCAATACCCAGATGTTGCACTGCACATGCACCAGGGTACGCCGCTGCAAATCGCCGAAATGGCCGCCGACGGCACCGTCGATTTTGCCATTGCCACCGAGGCGCTGGAGCTTTTCGGCGATCTGGTAATGATGCCCTGCTACCGCTGGAATCGCTGTGTGGTGGTGCCGGTTGGTCATCCATTGACCAAGCTGCCAAAACTGACCCTGGAGGCGTTGGCCGAGTACCCAATAGTCACCTACGTGTTTGGCTTTACCGGCCGCTCCAAACTGGACGAAGCCTTTAGTCATCGCGGCTTGTCGCCCAAGGTGGTGTTTACCGCCGCCGATGCCGACGTGATCAAAACCTATGTGCGCCTGGGCTTGGGCGTTGGTATTTTGGCCAAGATGGCGGTTGATGCAACGCTCGACCCGGACCTGGTGGTGCTGGATGCCAGTGACCTGTTTGAGTCAAGCGTGACCAAAATAGGCTTTCGTCGCGGTACCTTCCTGCGCGGTTTTATGTGCGACTTTATCGAGAAGTTCGCCCCGCACCTAACCCGTGAAGTGCAGACCAAAGCCATGCAATGCCATAACAAGGCGGAAATGGATGAGCTGTTTGCCAATGTGCAGCTGCCGACCTTTTAAGCCTTAATGCACTAAAAAGCCCGGCTGCAGAGACAATCTGCAGCCGGGCTTTTTTATTTCAGCGCTTAGCTTTAGCTTTTTGCAATCAGATTGCCGGCATGCAGGCCACACTCTTTTTGCGTGGCTTCTTCCCACCACCAACGGCCTTCGCGCTCGTGCTGGTTGGGCAGTACGGGGCGGGTGCAAGGCTCGCAGCCGATGCTGATGAAACCGCGCTCGTGCAGACTGTTGTAAGGCAGCTCCAACATGCGGATATAGCCCCAGACTTCCTCGCTGGTCATATTCGCCAGGGGGTTGAATTTGTACAGTGGCTTATCTGCGCTGGAGAAGGCTGCGTCAATTTCCAAAGCCGCCACTTGGCTGCGGGTGCCGGGGCTCTGATCGCGGCGCTGGCCGGTGGCCCAGGCCCGTACAGTGCTGAGCTTGCGCCGCAGCGGGGCAATTTTGCGCACGCCACAGCACTCGCCGTGGCCGTCTTTGTAGAAACTGAACAGGCCTTTTTCCTTGACCAGCGCCTCGACTGCGGCGGCTTCTGGGGACAGCAGTTCGATGCTAATGCCGTAGTGTTCGCGCACCTGCTCGATAAAACGATAGGTATCTGGATGCAGGCGTCCGGTGTCGAGGCTGAAGACTTTGACGTTCTTGTTCAGCTTCCAGGCCATGTCGACCAGCACCACGTCTTCGGCGCCGCTGAAGGAGATCCACAGTTCATCGCCAAAATGCTCGAAGGCAAGTTTAAGGATTTCTTGTGGGGATTTACTGGCGTAAGTCGCGGCCAGTTCGGCAACGTCAAAAGGATGGCTCATCAGGCGGTTTCCTAGTTTTAATTGGCGCTGAGCGCTCTGTAGGGCGATGGTAGCAAAAAGTTGATATGCGTCTAAATACCGAAGTTCAAGCATGAAGCTTCATTGTGGGCATAAGGGTCGCGCTGCGTTGCACCTCGACGGGCGAGCGGCTAAAGTGCCGCCTAATTTTATCGCCAACGAGGAAATAGCCCGTGGAAATTGCCTGTCTCGACCTAGAAGGCGTGTTGGTTCCAGAAATCTGGATTGCCTTCGCGGAAAAAACCGGCATCGAGTCGCTGAAAGCCACCACTCGGGATATTCCCGATTACGACGTGCTGATGCAGCAGCGTTTGCGCATTCTCGATGAGCACGGTCTAAAACTGGCGGATATTCAAGAGGTGATTGCCACTCTGAAGCCGCTGGACGGCGCGGTGGAGTTTGTCGACTGGTTGCGTGAGCGCTTTCAGGTGGTGATTCTCTCCGACACCTTCTACGAGTTTTCCCAACCGCTGATGCGTCAGTTGGGTTTCCCAGCCTTGCTCTGTCACAAATTGATCACCGATGAGAGCGATCGGGTGGTCGGTTATCAGTTGCGCCAGAAGGACCCTAAGCGTCAGTCGGTGGTGGCCTTCAAAAGCCTGTACTACCGGGTGATTGCCGCTGGCGACTCGTATAACGACACCACCATGTTGGCTGAAGCGCATGCCGGGATTTTGTTTCATGCCCCGGAAAACGTGATTCGCGAGTTCCCGCAGTTCCCTGCGGTGCACAGCTTTGCCGACCTGAAACTTGAGTTTCTGAAAGCCTCGGTGCGTGATCTGAGCCTTTAAGCTCACTCTGCTGTAAACAAGACCCGCTTTTGCGGGTTTTGTTGTTTTTGCGACGCGAAACTAAAGCTTTTCCAGGGTTTCCAGCAGGATCGCGACCTTGGTGATCGACTCGGCGTATTCGGCTTGCCAGTTGGAGTCGGCGACTATGCCGCCGCCGCCCCAGCAACTGATTTGGCCGTCTTTGACCAGTAGGCTGCGAATGGCGATGGAGCTGTCCATCTCGCCGCGTACGTCTAGGTACAGCAGCGAGCCGCAATAGAGTGCGCGGCGAGTCGGTTCCAGCTCGTCAATGATTTGCATGGCGCGAATTTTCGGTGCGCCGGTGATCGAGCCGCCGGGGAAGCTGCCCTCAATCAGATCGAACGCATCGCGGCCGGCGTCCAGTTGGCCGGTCACGCTGCTGACCAGGTGATGCACGTTGGGGTAGCTTTCCAGCGCAAAGAGTTCCGGCACGCGCACGCTGCCGATGCTGCAGTTGCGGCTCAAATCATTGCGCAACAGGTCGACGATCATCAGGTTTTCGGCGCGGTCCTTGGCGCTGCTCAACAACTCACTGGCCATGGTCGCATCTGCTTGCGGATCGTCCATGCGCGGCCGGGTGCCTTTGATTGGCCGGGTTTCGACCTGACTCTGGCTCAGACGTAAAAACCGCTCCGGCGACAGGCTGAGGATGGCCGCTTCATGGCCCAGCCGCAGGTAGCCGGCAAAGGGCGTCGGGCAGGCCGCGCGCAAGGCGCAATAGGCCACCCAGGGGTCACCTTGGCAGGCGGCGCGAAAGCGCTGGGCAAAGTTCACCTGATAGCAGTCGCCGGCGAGGATATAGGCCTGAATGCGCTCGATGGCCTGTTGGTATTGCTGGGCATTGATGTCGGCGCTGAAGGTGCCGTGCAGCACAAAGGCGGCGCTGGAATTTGGTGCTGGCTGGCTGAACAGTTGTTGCAGGCGCAGTCGTTCAGCGCTGGCCAGTGCAGGGTGAAATACCAACTGGCTGGTTTGCCGCTGGTGATCGCTGATCAGCGCCCAGGCATACAGGCCAAACTGCGCATCGGCCAGGGCCAGATCATCCACCGCTCGGCTTGGCAGCTGCTCGATCCGCCGGCCGAAGTCATAACCCAGGTAACCCAGCAAACCGCCGACAAAGGGCAGCGGGCAATCGCTGGGCGCTTGGGCGAACCCGAGGGTGGTCAGGCTTTGCCGCAGACGCTGGAGAAAATCGTTGGCTGATTCGTCA
>JAIERD010000613.1 GCA_019747155.1 Pseudomonadaceae bacterium | reverse complement strand
GGTTTCGCCGCCAGTCTTGACGGTCACCGACAAGGTCAGCACGACTTCGTGGAAGTCACCTTCCAGCGGCTTTTGACGGGTGTTCAGATCCAGCTCAACACTTGGCGCCCATTCTTGACGGAAAATTTCTGGGCTCTTTGGCGCTTCGAAAGACAGGTCGCGCACGTAAATGCGCTGCAGCGAGAACTGTGGACCTTGGTCTTCTTGAGTAGCGCCGGTGCTTACTTGTTCAGTCATGACAGAGCCTTATTGTTAGTAATTACGAGTAGTGGTTAATAACGTCGCCGGATTTTAAGCGCTCAACAGCGCGTCGAGCTTACCGGCACGCTCCAGCGCATACAAATCATCGCAGCCGCCGACATGAGTGCTGCCGATCCAGATTTGCGGCACCGAGGTGCGCCCCGCCTTGCGAATCATCTCTGCACGGACTGCCGGAGCGCCATCAATGTTCAGCTCAGTGAACGCCACGCCTTTGTTCTTCAGCAGTTGCTGAGCGCGCCGGCAATAGGGGCAGTAGTCACTGGAATAAACAACGACTGCGGCCATCTCACTTCACCAGCGGCAAATTGTCGCCACGCCAGCTGGCGATCCCGCCACCGAGTTTGGCTGCGGTATAACCGGCTTTCTCCAGTTCACGACACATGGTGCCAGCGTGCTGGCCCAAGGCGTCGACCAGAACTATGGTTTTGCCTTTGTGTTTTTCCAGCTCGACCATCCGCTCGATGACTTTCTCGTAGGGAATATTCAGTGAATCGACGATATGGCCGGCGGCGAAGTCTTTGTGGGCGCGAATATCCAACACCACGCCTTGCTCACTATTGACCAGTGCAGTCAGCTCACGGCAACTGAGGCTTTTGCCGCCACGCTGCAGCTCGGTGTAGATCAGCAGGGCCAAGGCCACTGCGGCAGCGCTGCTCAACAGGTAGTGGTTAGTGGCGAATTCAAGCAGATGAGCAAGCATCAATAGATTCCAGAAGGTGAAAAAGAAACCAGGTAAGAGCGGGCCTATGGCCGCCGCCCGCACAACACGAAGCATGTCGTGTCGCACAACGGCGGCCAGTATACACAGCCCCCCTATTGCGCCAAACCCGTCCGGCGGTGACGTGGGCCGCGCTAGGGCTTAATATTCGCGCTCATTTTTATCTTGCTTGCATCGGGTGCTCTCATGCCAACCACAGCAAAACCGCTAGTGCTGATCATTTTGGACGGCTTCGGTCACAGTGACAGCCCCGAGTACAACGCCATTTACGCCGCCAACACACCGGTTTACGACCAGTTGCTCGCCACTCAGCCGCACAGCTTGATCTCCGGTTCCGGCATGGATGTCGGCCTGCCCGACGGCCAGATGGGCAACTCGGAAGTCGGCCACATGAACCTCGGCGCCGGCCGCGTGGTTTATCAAGACTTCACCCGGGTGACCAAGGCGATTCGCGACGGCGAGTTTTTCCACAATCCAACCCTCTGCACGGCCGTCGATAGCGCCGTCGGTGCCGGCAAGGCCGTGCATATTCTCGGCTTGCTGTCGGATGGTGGCGTACACAGCCATCAAGACCATCTGGTCGCCATGATCGAATTAGCCGCCCAACGCGGCGCCGAAAAAATCTACCTGCACGCCTTTCTCGACGGCCGCGACACCCCGCCGAAAAGCGCCACGCCGTCGATTGCGCTCCTCGAAGCCACTTTCGCCAAGCTCGGCAAGGGCCGCATCGCCAGCATTATTGGCCGTTACTTTGCGATGGACCGCGACAACCGCTGGGACCGCGTGGCGCAAGCCTACAACCTGATAGTCGAGGGCCAGGCCGAGTTCACTGCCGCCAGCGCCGCCGCAGGTCTGGAAGCCGCCTACGCCCGCAGTGAAAACGACGAATTCGTCAAAGCCACCCGCATCGGCGCACCCGTGCGCGTTGAAGATGGCGACGCCGTGGTGTTTATGAACTTTCGTGCCGACCGCGCCCGCGAGCTGACCCGCGCCTTTGTCGAGCCGGACTTCAGCGAGTTCCCCCGCGCCCGCGCCCCACAGACCAGTTTTGTGATGCTCACCCAGTACGCCGCCAGCATCAAAGCCCCCAGCGCCTTCGCGCCCGGCTCGCTGGACAACGTGCTCGGCGATTACCTGGCGAAAAACGGCAAGACCCAGCTGCGCATCGCCGAGACCGAGAAATACGCCCACGTCACCTTCTTCTTCTCCGGTGGCCGTGAAGAACCCTTCCCCGGTGAAGAACGCATCCTGATCCCCTCGCCGAACGTCGCCACCTACGACCTGCAGCCGGAGATGAATGCCCCGCTGGTCACCGACAAGTTGGTCGAGGCCATCGAGCAGCAGCGCTATGACGTGATCATCGTCAACTACGCCAACGGCGATATGGTCGGCCATACCGGAGTGTTCTCTGCCGCCGTCAAGGCCGTGGAATGCCTGGACACCTGCGTCGGTCGCATAGTCGCGGCGCTGGCCAAGGTTGGCGGCGAAGCCCTGATCACCGCCGACCACGGTAACGTCGAGCAAATGGAAGACGCCATCAGCGGTCAGGCCCACACCGCCCACACCTGCGAGCCGGTGCCGTTTATCTATGTTGGTAAACGCCCGATCAGCTTGCGCGATGGCGGCGTATTGGCCGACGTGGCACCGACCATGCTGCGCTTGCTGGGCCTGCCACAGCCGGCGGAAATGACCGGCAAATCGATCATCGAGCTGCTCTAACCGCCGGATTAAAGTCGTGCAGCACGCAACAGCTGCAGATTTATCCGACCGATTAGCTAAAACGCCCGCCAGCCGATGCTTGCGGGCGTTTTTTTTGCTCGGCCGGGCGGGCATACTAGGCCCTCGTCCCCTGCCGGTTTCGCCCAGCCCATGCGCTCCCTCGTCATAGTTCTACTTGCCTGCCTGCTCAGCCCCGCCATGGCCGATTCGCGTAGCGATGCCCAGCAACAACTGGATGCCGCGCAAAAAGACGTGGTCGAGCTGAAAAAACTGCTCGATCAGCTGCAAAAGGACAAATCCGGTGTCCAGCAAGAGCTGAAAAAAACCGAAAGCGAAATGGGCCAGCTGGAAAACCAGGTCAAGGGCCTGCAAAACGAGCTGAATAAAAGCGACGCGCAAATCCAGCAACTCAATCAGCAGAAAAAAAAACTCCAAGAGTCACGCCTTGAGCAGCAACGCCTGATCGGCATTCAAGCCCGCGCCGCGTACCAGAGCGGCCATCAGGAGTACGTCAAGCTGCTGCTCAACCAGCAAAACCCGGAAAAATTCTCCCGCACCCTCACCTACTACGACTACCTGAGCAAGGCGCGCCTCGAACAACTGGCCACGTTCAATGAAACCCTGCGCCAACTGGCCAATGTCGAGCAGGACATAGTCAACCAACAAACCCTGCTGGCCGAACAAAAGAGCGCCCTCGATGGCCGCCGCGAACTCTTGGCGCAAGCACGCAAAGAACGCCAACTGGTGCTGGCCAAGCTGAATACCGAGTCCAACGCGCGCAGCCAAAAGCTTAAAGTCCGCGAGCAAGAACAAGTGGCGCTGGGCAACGTACTGAAGACCATCGAAGAAACCCTCGCCCGCCAGGCCCGCGAAGCCGAGGCAGCGCGCCAATTGGCGGCCGCAGCAGCTGCGGCAGAAGCCGCCGAGCAAGCCCGCCTGGCCAGCCTGCCGGCCACCGGCCAACCGGCAACCGCGAAAAAACCCGCTGCCGGCGCCCTGGTATCCAGTGCTGGCGCCAGCTACGGCGGCGCCTTTAGTAATGCCAAGGGCAAACTGCCGTGGCCGGTCAATGGCCGGCTGCTAGCGGGCTTTGGCACGCCTCGCGGCGACGATGCGCGGACCAAATGGGACGGCGTACTGATCAGCGCGACGCTGGGCAGCCAGGTGCGCGCCGTGCATGGTGGCCGCGTGGTGTTCGCCGACTGGTTGCGCGGCGCCGGGCTTCTGGTCATTCTCGACCATGGCAATGGCTACCTGAGCCTCTACGGTCACAATCAAAGTTTATTGAAGGACGCCGGCGACATCGTTAAAGCTGGCGAAGCCATAGGCACAGTCGGCAGCAGCGGCGGCCAAGAGGTGCCGGCCCTGTATTTCGCCATTCGTCAGCAAGGCCGCCCCAGCAACCCGGTACAATGGTGTCGCGCCCAAGGATAGGCACCTCTTTTAGGAGTTATGTTGTCATGTTGCATTTTGCCCGCCCAACCTCCCTGGCCTTAGCGATTGCCCTGCTGATCGCCGCTCCCGCACTGCAGGCCAGCGGCAAGGCAGTGGAGAAAATCCCCGCGCCCGTCCTCAGCAGTGATGCCAACGCACCGCTGCCGCTGGAGGAGCTGCGCACCTTTGCCGAGATCATGGACCGCATCAAAGCCGCCTATGTTGAGCCGGTAGATGACAAGACCCTGCTGGAAAACGCCATCAAGGGCATGCTCAGCAACCTCGACCCGCACTCGGCTTACCTCGATCCGGCGGAATTTGCTGAGCTGCAGCAAAGCACCAGCGGCGAATTTGGCGGTCTGGGCATCGAAGTCGGCCAGGAAGAAGGCTTCCTGAAAGTCATCTCGCCGATTGACGACACCCCCGCCTCCAAAGCTGGCATTCAGCCCGGCGACCTGATCATCAAGATCGATGGCCAGCCGACCAAAGGGCTGAACATGAGCGAGTCGGTCGACAAAATGCGCGGCAAGATCGGCAGCAAAATTGTCCTGACCATCGTCCGCGAAGGCACGCCGCAACCCTTCGATGTCGAACTGGCGCGCGCGATCATCAAGGTCAAGAGCGTGAAGAGCCAACTGCTCGACGAGCATTACGGTTACCTGCGCATCTCGCAATTTCAGGTCAACAGCGGCGAAGAAGTCGGCAAGGCCCTGGCGCTGCTGAAAAAGCAAAACGACGGCAAGAAACTGCGCGGCATCATTCTGGATCTGCGCAACAACCCGGGCGGCGTGTTGCAAGCCGCCGTCGAGGTCACCGATCACTTCCTGACCAAGGGCCTGATCGTCTACACCAAGGGCCGCATCGCCAACTCCGAGCTGCGTTTCTCCGCCGACCCGAGCGATGCCAGCGACGCTGTACCGCTGGTGGTGCTGATTAACGGCGGCAGTGCCTCGGCCTCGGAAATCGTCGCCGGCGCTCTGCAAGATCACAAACGCGGCGTACTGATGGGTACCGACAGTTTCGGCAAAGGCTCGGTGCAAACCGTGCTGCCACTGAACAATGAGCGCGGTCTGAAGCTGACCACGGCGCTGTACTACACCCCCAACGGCCGTTCGATTCAGGCCCAGGGCATAGTGCCGGATATCGTGGTGCGGCAAGCCAAGATCACCAGCGAGCAAGACAGCGAAAACTTCAAGGAAGCCGACCTCGCCGGTCACCTCGGCAATGGCAATGGCGGCGCCGACAAACCCTCGAACGGCAAAAGCAAAGGCCCAGCGCCACTGCCGCGCCCGCAAGACGATGACTTCCAGCTCAGCCAGGCCCTAAGCCTGCTCAAAGGCCTGAGCGTGACCCGCGGCGACTAAGCTCTGCTTAAGCGCCCGCACATAAAAAACCCGGACTTTTCCGGGTTTTTTATGTGCGGGCGCTAGGTGTTGCGAGCGTAACTAACGGTCAAAACGCGCAATCTGTAGGAGCGAGCTTGCTCGCGATGCTTTTGCCGTCAGGCCGGGCAGCTTGATGATGCGATCGCCAGCAAGCTGGCTCCTACAAAGGGCTGCTCGCATCTCAAACAGTTAACTGGGAGCCCTTTTTATGCGCCAAAGAGGCCTACCGATAGCTGTTGAGGATGTCGTCGACAAAGCCTTCAGCGCGCATCTTGTCGAGGGCAGCCTGCAGCTTCTGCACGATCTCGTCGGGCGTCTCGCGGTTCAACGCCAGGTACAAGTCGCCGCTGTGAAAACGCAACACCGTCTTCAATCCAGAAACCCCTTCCTGCTTGGCCAGGTAACGACCGGCTGGGTCGCCAGTGGCCCACAGGTCGATTTTGCCATCCTGCAGTTTCTTGGCGTTCTCCTGGTCACGCAGCGAGAGCAGCGGCTCCAGGGTTTGCTCGGCCAGATACTCGGCGACAGCATCGCCTTTGTAAGCGCCAACCTTGTACTGCTTGGCTTCTTCCAGCTTGCTCAGGCTGATCTTGCTGTCGCCTTTGGCCAGCATCACCCAGTCATCCGGACCAATTGGGCCGACCCACTTGAACAGCTCTTCACGCGCCGGCAAGCGACTGGTGGAGAACACCCCATAGCCCGGTTTCTCCAGCGCCAGATTGTAAATACGATCCCAGGGAAAGCGCAGGCTCAGGGCGTACTTGACCCCGGCACGCTTAAACATCTCGCGGACGATATCGGCGGCGATGCCATCAATATTTTCGTCAGGGGCGAAGTTTTTGCCATTGATTGCCATGTTGTATGGCGGGTAATTCTCGGTCAGCAGAACGATGCTGTAGTTCTCGTCCACTGCGGCAAAAGCATTGTTAGCGAGCAGTAAGCAGCTGCCAACCAGCCCAAGCAATAGCTGTTTAAACATAGCGGCTCTCTTTTTATCGGAGGGGGGATTAGCCATACAGCGCCCGAGCATACTCAACCACGCTGCCGGCGCCCAGCAGCGCTCGAATAAATGCGACCCACTAGTCAGATGCAGACTAACCAGCGACTGCCGCAGCGCACCGCAAAGCAGTCTGGCCGGTTACGGCTTACAGATAACGCTTCAGCACTTCGGCGGCAAACCCATCGGCGCGCATTTGCTCAAGGGCGGCCTGCAGCTTTTGCACCACGGCATCCGGGGTCTCTTTGTTCAACGCCAGATAAAGCTGGGCGGTATTAAAGCGCAGCACGCTTTTCAAGCCGCTGACGCCCTCTTGCCGGGCCAAGTACAGGCCGGCCGGATCGCCAGTGGCCCACAGGTCGATATCGCCGCGCTGGAGTTTTTTGGCGTTTTCCTGATCACGCAGGGCGGTCAGCGGTTGCAGGCCTTGCTGGATTAAATGCTCGGCAATAGCATCACCCTGGTAGGCGCCGACCTTGTACTGCTTAGCCTCTTCCAGACTGTTGAGGCTGATCGAACTGTCCGCCTTGGCCAACAACACCCAGTCATCCGGGCCGAGCGGGCCGACCCATTTGAAATCCTTCTCGCGCTCAGGCAGCCGCGCGGTCACGAATACGCCGTAACCCGGCTTTTCCAGCGCCATCTTGTAGATTCGATCCCAAGGGAAACGCAAGCTCAGCTGGTACTTAACGTCAGCGCGCTTAAACATCTCACGCACCAGATCGACGGCAATGCCGTTAATATTTTCGTCGCGGGCAAAGTTCTTGCCGTTGACTGCCATGTTGTAGGGCGGGAAGTTTTCCGTCAGCAACACCACCTCAGGGCTATCCAACTCCCCGGCCTGCGCGACGGTGGCGAACAACAAAGCAGTGGTGGCCAGGGCCAAGAACAGACGTTGCAACATGGGTAAGTACCTGCAAGCACAGCAACTAAAAAAAGACATCGGGTTTGCGCTTAGCGCACCACAATCCCGCGACTGGCCAGATAGGCCTTGGCCTCGGGCACGGTGTATTCACCAAAGTGGAAGATGCTGGCGGCCAGCACGGCCGAGGCCTTGCCTTCCAGAATGCCGGCGGCCAAGTGCTCCAGATTGCCGACCCCGCCCGAGGCGATCACCGGAATCCCCAGGGCTTCGCTGATTGCACGAGTCACGCCCAGGTCGTAGCCACTTTTAACTCCGTCCTGATCCATGCTGGTGAGCAGAATCTCGCCGGCGCCGAGGTCTTCCATTTTCTTCGCCCAGAGCACTGCGTCCAACCCGGTGGGTTTTCGCCCGCCGTGAGTGAAAATTTCCCAGCGCGGCGTCTCACCGGGCTTGGAGACTTTCTTGGCGTCGATGGCGACCACTATGCACTGCGAGCCAAAACGCGAGGCGGCTTCACCGACAAAATCGGGGTTAAACACCGCCGCAGTGTTGATCGAGACCTTGTCGGCGCCGGCATTTAGCAGATTGCGAATGTCCTGCACGCAGCGCACGCCGCCACCCACGGTCAGCGGGATAAACACCTGGCTGGCCATCCGTTCCACCGTGTGCAGCGTGGTGTCGCGACCATCGACGCTGGCGGTGATATCGAGAAAGGTAATCTCGTCGGCGCCCTGCTCATCGTACAAGCGGGCGATTTCCACCGGATCACCGGCGTCGCGGATGTTCTCGAACTTGACGCCCTTGACCACGCGACCGTTGTCGACGTCGAGGCAGGGAATGATGCGTTTAGCTAAAGCCATGCTTTTCTCCGAAAAAGAGCTGCAAGCTGCAAGCGATAAGCTTCAAGAACAAGCCACGGCAGGCAGCGCCTTCAACTTACGGCTTATGGCTTGCCGCTTATCGCTGCGTCGCACAGACGCTGCGCCTCGGCCACATCCAGGGTGCCTTCGTAGATCGCCCGGCCGGTGATGGCGCCGATGATGCCCGGCGCATTGGCGGCCAGCAGCGCGCGAATATCACCGAGGTTATGGATGCCGCCGGAGGCGATCACCGGAATTTTAGTGGCGGCGGCCAGGGCGGCGGTGAAGCTGACGTTACAGCCCTGCATCATGCCGTCTTTGGCGATGTCGGTATAAACGATGGCCGACACGCCGTCCGCTTCGAAGCGCTTGGCCAGATCAACCACCTGCACTGTGCTGATTTCGGCCCAGCCGTCGGTGGCGACGAAGCCGTCTTTGGCATCCAGACCGACAATCACCTTGCCCGGAAACGCCTTGCAGGCGTCTGTCACAAACTGCGGGTCTTTGACGGCCTTGGTGCCGATGATCACGTAGCTGACCCCGGCCTTAACGTAGGCCTCGATAGTTTCCAGCGAGCGAATGCCGCCGCCAATCTGGATCGGCAAATGCGGGTAGCGTTTGGCAATCGCGGTGACCACTTCGCCATTAACGGGCTGGCCTTCGAACGCGCCATTCAGGTCGACCAGATGCAAACGCCGGCAACCGCCCTCGACCCATTTGGCGGCCATGCTTACTGGGTCATCGGAAAACACCGTGGAGTCTTCCATGCGGCCCTGACGCAGACGCACACAGGCGCCGTCCTTGAGATCGATAGCGGGGATAATCAGCATCGGTTGAACCTGCTTAAGTCACAAAAATTAAAAGATAGAAGGCAACAATCAGTCGCTAATGGCTCAGCTCTTTTCCAACGCCCAGAGGTCGCTTTCAATGCTCTCGAAGCGCTCTTTAAGCACGTCCTGCACATCCAGCACCGCCTGGTTATAGATCAGCGGGCCACATTCTTTGATAAAGAAATCCAGCAGTTCCTCGGCCTCGAAGCCGCCCATCTCCAGATCGAAGCGCTCTGCCATCAAGCCTTTAATCGCCTGCCCGAGCACGCCGCGCTGCTGGGCGCTGAACTGAAAAACCGGCTCGACCGGCTTCTTGACCCGACTCATTACCAGCGACCATCCCAGGCGGCAAAGTTCTGCAGCAACTGCAGGCCGTGGCTGTGGCTTTTTTCTGGGTGAAACTGCACGGCAAAGCGCGAGCCTTCGGCCAAGGCGACGGCAAAGTCTTTGCCGTAATGACCGCGACCGACCACCTGCTGGGGCTTGCCGGCATCGATGTAATAGCTGTGCACAAAGTAGAAGCGCGCCAGGTCCGGGATGTTGTGCCAGAGCGGATGGTTGACCGACTGCGCCACTTCATTCCAACCCATATGCGGGACTTTCAGTTGCTCGCCGTCCTCGACCATGCCCTTGCCGAAGAAGCGCACCTGGCCTGGGAACAGGCCGATGCAATCGACGCCGTCGTTCTCTTCGCTGCGCTCCATCAGTGCCTGCATGCCGACACAGATACCGAGAAACGGACGGTCGGCGCTGACTTCACGCACCAGCTCATCGAAGCCCAGTAGCTTGATCTCGGCCATGCAATCGCGAATCGCGCCGACACCGGGGAACACCACCCGATCGGCTTCACGAATCACATTGGCATCGCTGGTCACCAGCACTTTACCGGCACCGACGTGCTCGAGGGCCTTGGCCACCGAATGCAGGTTGCCCATGCCGTAGTCGATTACTGCAACCGTCTGCATTTACAGGCAACCCTTGGTTGACGGCATCTGCCCGGCCATCCGTGGATCCAGCTCGCTGGCCATGCGCAGGGCGCGGCCAAAGGCTTTGAACACGGTTTCGATCTGGTGGTGAGTGTTGGTGCCGCGCAGGTTGTCGATGTGCAGACTGACCAGTGCGTGATTCACAAAGCCCTGGAAGAACTCCTGAAACAGGTCGACATCGAAGCCACCGACCACCGCGCGGGTGAAAGGCACGTGCATCTGCAGGCCTGGGCGGCCGGAGAAGTCGATGACGACCCGCGACAGCGCTTCGTCCAGCGGCACATAGGAGTGGCCGTAACGGACCAGGCCCTTCTTGTCGCCGACGGCCTTGGCAAATGCCTGACCGAGGGTAATGCCGACGTCTTCGACGGTGTGGTGATCGTCGATATGCAGGTCGCCATTGCACTCGATATCGAGGTCGAACAACCCGTGACGGGCGATCTGGTCGAGCATGTGCTCAAGGAAGGGCACACCAATGGCGAAACGCGCCTTGCCGGTGCCATCCAAGTTGATCGAGACCTTAACCTGGGTCTCCAGCGTGTTGCGCTCGACGCATGCGGTACGTTCGGCCATCACCAGCTCCAAAATTAGCTTG
>JAIERD010000496.1 GCA_019747155.1 Pseudomonadaceae bacterium | reverse complement strand
AGTATCAGCTGTTCGCTGGGGAATAAGCTCTTCAGATCACCCGGCAACAGCGCCGAATATTGGGCGATGTTGGCTGGGCTCAGGCGTAGCTGCGCGGGTTTGCTCAGCAGTTGCCGCAGTACCTTGCTTTGGTTGGGGTCCAGGCTCAGGCCGCTGGTTTCTTTGGCTAGCCCGAGTGCTTGCTGGGCCACCAGGCGACTGTGGGTGCGATCGGCCAGCAGCAGCAATAAGCGCTGCATGCCGCAGGCTTGCAGTGCGTCGCGGATGCAGCTGGTTAACTGCAGCACATTGGCAAAGGGGCTGGGCTCGCTCAGCAGTTCGGCGCAGTGCTTGCGCCACGCCGTCACCTCGGTTGTAAGCGGTGCGGCTGCTGCCAGCGGCTGTTCGGCGTGTAAATGGCGGCAGTGCCATGGCCAGAGCAAGGCCTGGGCCGGATGCCAAAGTTCGGTGGCGCAGTGTTTGCGTGCGCTGTTAACGGCTTGTTGGTGCACCTGTTGCTGCAAGTCGCCGAGGTTAAGCTGCAGGTACAGCCCGGTCAGTTGTTGCCAGCGTAGCGCGAGCGGCCAGCTCCAGGCCTGATGGGCCGATACCGCCAAGCCATTGGCAAGCAAGATGCAGTTGCTCGGCAGCGTCAGCCAGCGGCGCAGTGGGCTGTCGTCATCGAGTAAGGGTTGTTGTTGCGCGGGTTGCTCGTGGGCGCGGGCGATACGCAGGGCTTTGACCAGTTGGCGGCGATCATTGAGCAGCAGTCGGTAGCCCAGTAGCACCCATTCAGGCAGTCGCCATTTTTCCGCCAGTGCCAGGCAAATTTGCAGCAGTGGCAGGCCGAGCAGCTCGCGTTCAACCTTGCTGGCGGGTTCGCCTTTGACCAGCACTCGCTGCTCCCAAGCGTTAAACAGCTGTGGATGGCTGGCAATCAGTGGCCACAGCGGCGCCAAAAACAACAGGCTGCTGCAATGCACGTCGTGCCAGAGCCGCGCCAGCCGCGCGCCAAACAGGCCGCTGGCTTGCTGGGCGGCATGCCGGCTGAGCAGTTGCAGTTGACGCAACTCGCGGGGGATTTGTTCGGGACTAACTGGCGTCTGTTGATTGAGCAGATTTTCCGCCGTTTGTAGCCCTAAGCGTGACAGTGCGACCTCAAGGTTGGCGGCGGGGTCGCTCAGGCTGCTTTTGCTGCGATTGGCGGCGCGCATAACCAGTAGCGCCAGCGTTGGGCTGGCCTGCAGGGATTCAGCTATTTCGCCCAGCGAGCTTTTGTTGTCGCGCAGGGTGTGCAGCGCTCGGCGGTGCTCGTCATTGCTGACTGGCAGACGCACGCCATCGAGCTCTTTGAGCCAGGCGCTGAGGGTGTGCGGCAGGGGTTTGCTGGTCGACATAGGCTCGGGTCAAATTGGCTTTTCGCGCTAACTGGCTATAGTCTGGCTCATAAGATCCGATAAGTAGAAGAGTTGTTTAAAAAGACTCTTAATCATCCCTTGGTAAGCGCGTTCTAATGATAAAAATCATCGGCATTATCGTCGTTTTCGCCTGCGTTATAGGCGGTTTTATCCTGTCTCACGGGAAGGTCGCTGCGCTCTTTCAGCCTTTCGAGGTTCTGATCATCGGCGGCGCATCGCTGGGGGCTTTCTTGCAAGCCAACACGCCCAGCACCTTTATGCATGTGTTGAAAAAATCGCTGAAGATGTTCAGCTCGCGCTTCACGCATACCTTCTATTTGGAGGTGCTGAAAATGCTCTACGAGATTCTTAACAAGAGTCGCCGTGAGGGCATGATGGCGATCGAATCGGATGTTGAAGACCCGGCTGCCAGCCCGATTTTCAGCAAATACCCAGGTATTCTCAAAGATGCCGGGATGACGGCCTTTGTCTGTGATTACCTGCGAATCATGTCGTCCGGCAACATGGCTCCCCATGAGTTGGAAGGGCTGTTTGATATGGAGCTCAATAGCCTCAAAGAAGAACTCGAGCACCCGGCCCATGCGGTTGCGCGAATTGCCGATGGTATGCCGGCGATGGGTATTGTGGCGGCGGTGTTAGGGATCGTGGTGACCATGGGCTTGCTCGGCCAGGTTGAGCAAAGCGAGCTCGGTGGTCACGTTGCGGCGGCCTTGGTGGGTACCTTTTTGGGGATTCTGGCTGCCTATGGTTTCTTCGGCCCGCTGGCTACGGCGATTGAGCATGACGCCAAAGAAGAGCTGAATGTTTACGAGGCCATCAAGGCCTGTCTGGTTGCCTCGGCGTCTGGTATGCCGCCGACCCTGGCCGTGGAGTTTGGTCGCAAGGTGCTGTTCCCTGCCCATCGACCAAGCTTTAGTGAGCTTGAGCAAGCCATGCGTGGTAGCTAAACCCCATGGAAAACAACCAGCCGATTATCGTCAAACGGGTCAAAAAAATTGCCGCCGGCCATCACGGCGGCGCCTGGAAAATTGCCTTCGCCGACTTTGCCACGGCCATGATGGCGTTCTTTATGCTACTGTGGCTGATGTCCTCGGCTACCCCGGAGCAAAAGCGTCTGATTTCCGGCTACTTTCAGGACCCGGTGGGTTTTACCGAAAGCGCCAGTCCCTATGTGATCGATCTGGGTGGCACTCCCACACCTGCGCCGGATAGGACTCTCAATCCTGAAGTTAAGGATGAGGTTGACGCCGGGCCTGAACAGGATATTGGAAAAGAGGCCGAAACCAACCCCAAGGTTGACCCGGCCCAGGCCGAAAGCTTGGCTGAGCAGGTTGAGCGTGAGCGCCTCGAATTGTTGCTGCAAGAACTGCAGAACAAGGTGGAAGAAAACCCGCAGCTGAAGAACTTCAAAGACCAGATTCTGTTTGAGATCACTCAGGATGGCCTGCGTATCCAGATTATGGACGCCGCCAATCGGCCGATGTTTGCCAGCGGCAGTGCCAACCTTGAGCCGTATTTCGAGGACATTCTGCTGGCCATGGCCGACACCATCAAGGCGGTGCCGAACAAGATCAGTGTCAGCGGTCATACCGACGCCAAGCCTTTTGTCGGCCGTGGCGATTTTGGTAACTGGGAGCTGTCAGCCAATCGCGCCAATGCCGCGCGGCGTGCCTTGGTGTTCGGCGGCGTGCCGGATGATCAGGTGGCGCGAGTGGTGGGCTACGCCTCGTCGGCCTTGTTTGATCGGGATAACCCGCTTAATCCGGTCAACCGGCGTATCGACATAGTGGTGCTGACCAAAAAAGCCCAGCGCAGCATTGAGGGTGCGCAGGAGGCAGATCCTGCGGCGCCAGCCGAGCCGGGGGCCGCAATCGAAGGCGCCCCTGCTGAGCCTGCCGCGCCGCCAGCACCAATTGCCGAGCCATTACAGGCGCCGCAGCTGCGCGAGAAACTGAATATCTTTGAAGATGGCGCCTTGCAGTTGGATCAGGTGAAAACGCCGCAATAACGGAAATGCACCCATGAAAAAGCCGCGATCATCGCGGCTTTTTCATGGGTGGCGAGCTTAGGTCAGGCTGCTAAGAATGTGTCGGTAGCTGTTCATCCGCTGCTGCTGAATACGGCCTTCTTCGAGGGCCTTGAGCAGTGCGCAACCGGGTTCGCGGTCGTGCTTGCAGTCGCGGAAACGGCAGTGGCCGAGCAGCTCATGGAACTCGATAAAGCCGGCTTCCACGTCATCGCGGCTGACATGGCCGAGGCCAAATTCGCGAATGCCGGGGGAGTCGATCAACTTGCCGCCACCGGGGAAGTGGAATAGCCGCGCCGTGGTGGTGGTGTGCGTGCCTTGGCCGCTCACTTCCGAGAGGGGGCCAACGCGTAGGTCGACGCCCGGCAGCAGGCTGTTGACCAGGGAGGATTTACCCACCCCCGATTGGCCGACGAAGACGCTGACGTGACCATTTAGCCGTTCTTGCAAGGCCTTCATGCCGCCGCCTTCGTGAGCGGACACTTCCAGCAGCGGATAACCGAGCTGGCGATACACCGCCAGCAAGGCTTCCAGCGCCGGACCGTTCTGCGCATCGATCAGGTCAGCTTTGTTCAGCAGCAGCAGCGGGGTAATCCCGGCGTGCTCGGCGGCCACCAGATAGCGGTCGATCAAATTCGGATGCGGCTCCGGCAGTGGCGCAAACACAATCACAATTAAGTCGACGTTGGCCGCCACTGGCTTGAGCTGGCCGCGGCTGTCCGGCCGGCACAGCTCGGTGCTACGCGGCAGTTGCGCGACTATCACGCCGATGCCTTGATTGCCGGCGCGCCAGACCACTTGGTCGCCGGTGACCAGCGCTGGCAGGTTGGCGCGCAGGTGGCACCGGCTTACCTGGCCGGCCAATTCGCCATCCAGTGCCTCGACTTCCACCTGAACGCCGAAGTGGGCAATCACTAAGCCCAGTTGCTCGGGGCCGAGATCACCGCCTTCGAGGGTGTCGAGGGTGTGCGATTCACGTTTGGCCGCACGGGCGGCGCGTTCTTCCTGAATCTTCTCGATACGCCAGTTTTGCCGGCGGTTGAGTTGGCGTTTGGCCATGGGGCTTCCAAATGGGGAGTGCAGCAGGAGAGTAAAGCGTGGCGCAGTTTAGCACGCTAAACTGCGCGTCTACGCCGAGGAGCAACAGCATGCAAAACCCCCTGAATTTGATCTGGATCGACCTGGAAATGACCGGCCTGGAGCCGGACACCGACGTTATCATCGAGATGGCCACCATCATTACCGACAGTCAGCTCAATGTGCTGGCCGAGGGCCCGGTGATCGCCGTGCATCAGAGCGATGCGCTGCTGGCCGGGATGGATGAGTGGAACACCCGTACCCACGGCGAAAGCGGCCTGGTTCAGCGGGTACGCGACAGCAAAGTCAGCCAGGCTGAGGCCGAGGCGCAGACTCTGGCCTTTATCGAGCAGTGGGTGCCCAAGGGCAAATCGCCAATTTGCGGCAACAGCATCGGCCAGGATCGGCGCTTTCTGTGTCGCTATATGCCGGCGCTGGAAGGCTACTTCCACTACCGTAATCTGGACGTGTCGACCCTGAAGATTCTGGTCGAGCGCTGGGCGCCGCAGCTCAAGGATGGTTTGCAGAAGAAAGGCACTCATCAGGCGCTGGATGATATTCGCGAGTCGATTGCCGAGCTGCAGTACTACCGCAAGCACTTTATCAAGGAGTGATGGAGTGAGTGGGGAGTTGGAAGTGGCGGACTGTTCGCTGCGCTCCTGAGTCCGCCCTACTGCTGGTGCTGAGCCAGTGCCCAGGTCACATGCTCACGTACCAGCTCCGATGGGTCGTCACGCCGCGCTTCGAGCGCTTCCAGCACCGGAATGCTCGACGGTGCATTGCCTAAGCCCACCGCTAAGTTGCGCAGCCAGTTTTGATAGCCGGTGCGGCGCAATGGCGAGCCTTCGGTGCGGCTGAGAAACTCCTCTTCGGTCCAGCGAAACAGCTGCGCCAATTCACTGTTGTCCAGTTGATGGCGAGGCTGGAAATCGCCTTGGCTGGTGGGGCGGGCGAAGCGGTTCCAGGGGCAGATGATTTGGCAGTCGTCGCAGCCAAACACCCGATTACCGATTAACGGGCGCAGCTCAACCGGGATTGCGCCTTTCAGTTCGATGGTCAGGTACGAAATGCAGCGCCGCGCGTCCAGCACATAGGGTCCGACAAAGGCGCCGGTCGGGCAGATATCCAGGCAGGCGTTGCAGCTGCCGCAATGCTCGCTGACATGCGGCGCATCGACCGGCAGCGGCAGGTCAACAAATAGCTCACCGAGAAAAAACCAGCTACCGGCCTTGCGGTTCAGTACCAGGGTGTTTTTGCCGATCCAGCCCAGGCCCGCTTGCTGGGCTATGGCTTTCTCCAATACCGGCGCGCTGTCGACGAAGGCGCGGTAACCGAAGGGGCCGATGGCCTGCTGGATGCGCTCGGCCAGTTGCTGCAGGCGCTTGCGAATCAGCTTGTGATAGTCGCGGCCCAGGGCATAGCGCGACACATAGGCGGTTTCCGGTTGGCTCAGGCGTTTGCTCATCTCGGTGTCGCCGGGCAGGTAGTCCATGCGCAGCGAGATGACTCGCAAGGTGCCGGGGACTAACTCGTCCGGGTGGGAACGTTTGCGGCCGTGGGCGGCCATATAGTCCATCTCGCCCTGATAACCGGCGTCCAGCCAGCGTTGCAGATGCTGTTCGTGCTCGGCCAGGTCCAGCCCGGCAATGCCGACTTGCTGAAAACCCAGTTCACGACCCCATTCCTTGATGTCCAGGCTGAGGGCGGCGAGATCGAAGCCTCCAGTTGCCGCGCGCGGCTGCGCAGCCGGCTCTTTGATGGCTTGGCCGAGGGTGGGGATGTCGGGGGCGGGGGAGTGCATAAACAAGAAACCACGGTGGAGATAGGTATAATTCTGCCAGACATTGGAGCTCACGCCTGTGACTACTGACTTTAAACACGCCGCTGACGATGAATGGCCCGTTGCACTTTACGGCGCCGCGCAAATGCGCGAGCTGGATGCGCGCCTGATTGCCGCCGGTACGCCCGGTTTTGAACTGATGCAGCGCGCCGCCCACGCCGCCTGGCGTGCCTTGCGCCGGCGCTGGCCGGATGCCGACAGCGTCACGCTGCTGGTTGGCGGCGGCAATAATGCCGGCGATGGGTATTTGTTGGCGGTACTGGCGCAGCGCGCCGGCTGGAATGTGCAGGTGCTGAGCCTGGTTGCGCCGCCAGCCCTGACCGGCGATGCGGCCCTGGCCTATGCCGAGGCGCAGGCCGCGCAAGTGTCGATACGGCCTTGGCAGGCCGGGGCGCCCTTGTCTGGAGTGCTGGTCGATGGCTTGCTCGGTACCGGCGTCAAAGGCTCGGTGCGCGAGCCGCTGGCGCAAGTAATCAAGCAGGTAAATGCCAGCGGCCTGCCGGTGCTGGCGCTGGATCTGCCCTCCGGCCTGTGCGCCGATACCGGCAGCGAGTTGGGTGTGGCGGTGCGCGCCGAGCTGACGGTGAGCTTTATCGGCCTCAAGCTGGGGCTGTTTACCGGGGTCGGGCCTGACCTGGTCGGCACCTTGGTGTTTGACGACCTGCAGGCCGATCCGCAGTTGCTGGCCGAACAAGCGACTAGGGCCCAGCGTCTGGCCCCGGACAATTTGCCCTGGCTGCCGGCGCGCCGACGCAGTGCCCATAAGGGCCAGTTTGGTCATCTGCTGGTGGTCGGTGGTGATCGTGGTTTGGGCGGCGCGGCGCTGTTGACGGCGCAAAGTGCATTGCGCTGTGGCGCCGGTCTGGTGTCCCTGGCGACCCGTAGCGAGCATGTGGCGGCGGCCTTGGCGCGCCAGCCGGAGGTGATGGTGCAGGGTCTGGCTTCGGCCAATCAATTGCTTGGCTTGGCCGCGAGTGCCGATGTGCTGGTGGTCGGTCCGGGGCTGGGACAACAGGCCTGGGGGCGCAGCTTGCTCAGTGCGGCGGCGCACCGGGCAACGGCGCAGATCTGGGATGCCGATGGGTTGAATCTGCTCGCCATGGGTGGCGTGCAACTGCCGGCCGATGCGGTCTTGACCCCGCACCCGGGGGAGGCGGCGCGCTTGCTGGGGTTAAGTATTGCCGAGGTCCAGGCCGATCGTCCCGGCGCGGCCTTGGCGTTGGCCGCGCGCTATCAGGCGGTGGTGGTGTTGAAAGGCTCTGGCAGTTTAATTGCCGGGGCCGATGGGCGTTTGGCCCTGTGTGATCGCGGCCATCCGGCGATGGCTGGGGCCGGGTTTGGTGATGTGCTGGCGGGTGTGATCGGCGCGCTACGCGCCCAAGGGCTACCAGCCTTTGAGGCGGCGTGCCTGGCAGTGTGGCTGCATGCGCGGGCTGGTGAGTTGTGCGGCGCTGCGGGCCGTGGTCTGGCCGCGAGCGACTTGCTGGCGACTATCGGACAGTTATTAGAAGAGTGCTCGCCGTGTTTGGGCTGAGTGTTATCGGCGTACTTAAGAGGGGTTTACCGTGGCTAGCGTGACGCTGTTTGTCGAAGGTGAGGAGGCCATGCTGGCGCTGGGCGCAGAGCTGGCGGCGCTGACTGAGGGGCGCGGCACCTTGTATCTGCACGGCGATCTGGGCGCCGGCAAAACCACCTTGTCGCGCGGAATTATTCGCGGGCTCGGCCATGTTGGCTCGGTGAAAAGCCCAACCTTTACCCTGGTCGAGCCCTATGAGATTGGCCTACTAAAAGTCTTCCACTTTGACCTCTATCGCCTGGCCGATCCGGAGGAGTTGGAGTTCATGGGCATTCGCGATTACTTCGAGGATGACGCCCTGTGTCTGGTCGAATGGCCGCAGCGCGGCGCCGGCGTTTTGCCAAAGGCCGATCTGGACATTACCATTGCCGCACAAGCGGGTGGCCGCTCGCTCTGTTTGCAGCCGCAAGGCGCACGGGGTGAGCTATGGTGCGCCGCGTTGGCTAAGGATTAATAAAATAATGACTGTGGTTCTTAGCGTGCGTGCGCGGGCATTTAGCCTGGTGCTGCTCCTGACGGTATTGGCTGGCGATGTTATGGCGGCTACCAGCGAGGTGCGCAGCGTGCGCCTGTGGCGTGCGCCGGATAACACTCGGCTGGTATTTGATCTGTCCGGGCCGGTGCAGCACAGCGTGTTTACCCTGGCGGCGCCCGATCGGATCGTGATTGATATCGCCGGCGCCCAGTTAGCGACCAAGCTTGAGCAGTTATCGCTGAGCAATACGCCGATCACCAGCATTCGCTCGGCGCAGCGCAGTCCTACCGATTTACGTTTGGTGATCGACCTGTCGGCGTCGGTGTCGCCGAAAAGTTTCAGCCTGGCGCCGAATCAACAGTACGGTAATCGCCTGGTTATTGACCTCTACGATCAGGGCGACGCGGCGCCGGCCACCCCGACCGCGCCGTCCGACAAGCCCGGCGATAAACCCGGCACGCCGGTTGCGCCGCCCACCACGGCAGTGGTGGTGGCCACCCGCCCTGCGCCAACCCCAATGCCGACCGAGCCGCCTCCGGCCAGCCTGCCGCCGATGCCCAGTGGCAAGCGCGCCATTGTCATCGCCATTGATGCCGGTCACGGCGGTGAAGATCCCGGCGCACTCGGGCCGCAAGGCGCGCGGGAGAAAAATCTAACCTTGTCGATTGCCAAAGAACTGCAGCGGCAAATCAATGCCGAGCGCGGCTATCGCGCCGAGCTGGTGCGTACCGGCGATTACTTTATTCCGCTGCGCCGGCGCACCGAGATTGCCCGCAAGCAGGGCGCCGACCTGTTTGTCTCGATTCATGCCGATGCGGCGCAAAACACCTCGGCGTTCGGAGCCTCGGTGTTTGCCTTGTCGGATCGCGGCGCCACCTCGGAGACCGCGCGCTGGCTGGCCGACAGTGAAAATCAGTCGGACTTGATCGGTGGTGCCGGCAACGTCAGCCTGGATGACAAGGATAAAATGCTCGCCGGGGTGCTGCTCGACTTGTCGATGACCTCCTCGTTGTCATCCAGTTTGAATGTCGGCCAGAAGGTGCTGCAGAACGTCGGTCGGGTCACTCCGCTGCACAAACGGAGGGTCGAGCAGGCCGGCTTTATGGTGCTGAAATCGCCGGATATTCCCTCGATTCTGGTCGAGACCGGATTTATCTCTAATCAGACCGAGGCCAAGAAGCTCTCCACTGTCAGCCATCAGCAGGCACTGGCGCGCTCGATCCAGACCGGTGTGCGGCAGTTCTTCCAGCAAAATCCGCCACCAGGCACCTACATCGCCTGGCTGCGTGACTCGGGCAAAATTGCTCCCGGTCCGCGTGAACATCGCGTGGCCTCCGGTGAGAGCTTGGCGTTGATCGCGCAGCGTTATCAGGTCGGTTTGGCGGCACTGCGCAGCGCCAATAATCTGAAGGGCGACACCATTAAAATTGGGCAAAATTTGAGTATTCCGGCCACCGCCTTGGCGGCGCAGCCATGAGCGAGCAGCAGGCAGTACTGCCGGCCAGTGGACGCATTCAGCTGCTGAGCCCGCGCTTGGCCAACCAGATTGCCGCAGGCGAGGTGGTCGAGCGACCGGCGTCGGTGATCAAGGAGTTGCTGGAAAACAGCCTCGACTCCGGCGCCCGCCGTATCGACGTTGAGGTCGAGCAGGGCGGTAGCAAGTTGCTGAAGGTCCGTGATGATGGCAGTGGCATCGCCGCCGATGATCTGCCGCTAGCCTTGGCGCGACATGCCACCAGCAAGATTCGCGAGCTGGAAGACCTCGAGCAAGTCATGAGCCTGGGTTTTCGCGGTGAAGCGCTGGCCTCGATCAGCTCGGTGGCGCGCCTGACGCTGACCTCGCGCACCAAGGATGCCGAGCAAGCCTGGCAGGTTGAAACCGAAGGCCGCGACATGGTCACCTTGGTGCAGCCAGCAGCGCACCCGGTCGGCACCTCGGTGGAAGTGCGCGACCTGTTCTTCAA
>JAIERD010000598.1 GCA_019747155.1 Pseudomonadaceae bacterium | reverse complement strand
GCCGACAACCCCAGCCTGGCCATCGCGGCTGCGCGGGTGCGGCAGGCGCAGGCCATGGCGCTGCAGACCGAGGCCGGCGAAGCGCCGCAGCTGGGCCTGGCCGGTTCGCTGGAGCGCAAGCGCTGGCCGGATGACAACTTCTATGGCCCGGGGCCGTTAAGCAGCGCCATGACCTGGAACAACAACGAGGCGCTGAGCCTGAGCTACGACCTCGATTTGTGGGGCCGCGAGCGCAGCAACACTCAGCGGGCGCTGGATTTGGCCCAGGTCGCGGCGGTCGAGGCACGGGCGGCGGCCCTAGAGCTGCAGGGCAATCTGTTGCGCAGTTATGTGCAGCTGGCCTTGCACTTTGCCGAGCAAGACATCGCCACGGCGGCGTTAAACCAGCAGCAGCAATTATTGCAACTGGCCCAACAGCGTCGGCAGATCGGCCTCGGCACCCAGCTGGAAATCAGCCAGGCCGAGGTGCCCTGGCTGATCGCCCAGCGCCAACTGGCTGCAGTGCAGGCGGCCATCGCCCTGAGCCGCAATCAGCTGGCCGCCTTGGTCGGTAAGGGGCCGGGGGCGGGCGCCAGCTTGCAGCGGCCAAGGTTGGCGCTGCAGTTGAACAACCAATTGCCGTCGAACCTGCCGCTGGAGCTGCTCGGTCGCCGTCCGGATGTAGTCGCCCGCCGTTGGCAAGTGGCCGCCCAGGCGCGCGGCATCGAAGTCGCCCAGGCGGACTTTTACCCCAATATCAATTTGCGCGGCAGCCTCGGTTCGGCGGCGGTGCAAGGCGGGCTGCTGGAGTTTTTACGCGCCGACAAACTCACCTACGGCATTGGCCCGGCGTTGAATTTGCCGATCTTCGATGGCGGCCGGCTGCGTGGCCAACTGGGTAGCGCCACCGCCGGTTATGACCTGGCAGTTGAGCAGTACAACCAGACCCTGATTCAGGCGCTGAAAGGAGTTTCTGATCAGTTGATTCATCTGCACAGCTTGCAACAGCAGCAACAAAGCAGCGCCGCCGGGCTGCTGGCCGCCTCGCAAAATTGCCAGTTGGCGCTGCTGGCTGAGCAGCGTGGGCTGACTGATTTTCGCGAGGTATTGCACGCGCAAGGCCAGTTGTTCCAGCTGCAGTACGAGCAGCAGCGCTTATGGGCGGCGCAGTTAAATGCCCAGGCCGAACTTTGGCTGGCGCTGGGCGGCGGCGTTTTGCCGGCGGCGGCCGGGCCGGCAGACGCGCAGTTGAGTGCGCAGCCGGTGACCTGGGGTGGCGCTGCCCAACCTGTAGGGCGCGCCGATGAATAGCCTGGCGAAAACCCGCCTGGCGGCCGCAGCGCAGCCCTGGCGTCAGGCTTGGCGCGAGTGGGGCGCAACCGAGGGGCTGACCTGGATCTTTGTCGGCAAGACTCTGCTGACCGCTTTTGTCGCCCTCTGGCTGGCCTATCGGCTGGAGTTGCCGCAGCCGAGCACGGTGCTGGCCACGGTGTTTATCATCATCCAGCCACAAAGCGGTCAGGTGCTGGCGAAGAGCTTTTACCGGCTGCTCGGCAGCGTGCTGGGCCTGGCGGTGATGGTGCTGTTGATTGCCCTGTTTGCCCAGGAACCGGTGCTGTTTCTGCTGACGCTGGCGCTGTGGATTGGCCTGTGTACGGCCGGCGCGGCGCGCTATCGGGATTTTCGCGGGTATGCCTGCGTGTTGGCCGGCTACACCGCGGCGATGATTGGCTTGCCGGCCAGCCTGCACCCGGACGGCGCCTTTATGCAGGCGCTTTGGCGTTTGCTGGAAATCAGCCTGGGGATCATCTGCACCGGTGTGATCAATGCCCTGGTGTTGCCGCAAACCAGCAGCAGTAGCCTGCGCACTAGCTTGGCCGCGCGTTTTCGTGATTTTGCCGGGTTTGCCTGTGGCGGGCTGGCGGGACGCTTCGATCAGCGCAATTTTGAGCGCCTCAGTGCGCGCTTTGCCGCTGAGGCGGTGGGGCTGGAAAACCTGCGCAGTGCCAGCACCTTCGAGAACCCGCACATGCGCCTGCGCAGTGGTCGCTTGGCGCGTTTGAATAACGAATTCATGCTGCTCTCGACCCGTTTTCACGCGCTTCATCAGTTGTTGCAGCGCTTGCACAGCAGCGCCGGCGAGCCGCTGCTGCAAGTCTTGCAGCCGAGCCTGGAGCTGGTCAGTGCGCTGCTGGCACCGCTGCGGCTGCGGCTGGGCACTGAGCGCGATGCCTTGCAGTTGGCTGAGCAACTACAGCTTTGCCAGCAACAGTTGATGACCCAGATTCGTCAGTCGCGCCAGCAACTGCAAAGCCTGCAGCCGAGCGCGGCGCAATTGCTGGATTTTAATACCGCCGCCGAATTGCTCTATCGCTTCGTCGCCGACTTGCACGGCTATGCCCTGACCCATGCCTCGCTGATTGACCGTCATCACGAACGCGAGCAGTGGCAACCGGCGTTCACCCCACGGGCGAATGCCTTGGCGGCAGCGGTGGCCGGGCTGCGCAGTGGGCTGTTGATTTTGTTGCTGAGCAGTTTCTGGATTGCCACGGCCTGGCCCAGCGGCGGCACCTTTGCCATGACGGCGGCGATGGTGGCGGCGTTGGCCTCCGGCACCGCCAATCCCAAACGGCTGGCGCTGCAGTTACTTGCGGGCGCGTTGGGCGGTTCGCTGTTGGGTTTTGTGTTGTTGTTTTGGGTCTTGCCGCAGCTGGATGGATTTGCCTTGCTCTGCTGTGCGCTGGCGCCGGTGTTCGCCTTTGGCGCCTGGCTGCTGTCGCGCAGCCAGTGGCAAGGCTACGGCATGGGTTTGCTGATGTGGTTTTGCGTGTTGGCCTTGCCGGCCAATCTGACCCAGTACAACCCGGCACGGTTCTTCAACGAATACCTGGCGACTTTTTTGTCGATGGGCATGGTGGCGTTGCTGGCGGCGAGTATTTTGCCGCCCAACCGGCCCTGGCTATGGCGCCGTTTGCAGCACGATTTGCGCCTGCGAGTAGTGCACGCGGTGAACGGCAAACTCCAAGGTCTGGTGGTCGGCTTTGAGAGTGGCAGCCGCGACCTGCTCAATCAGGCCCTGGGCTTCTCGGTTGGCCACCCTGAGGTGCAGCGGCAATTGTTGCGCTGGATGTTCGCGGTGCAGGAGATCGGCCATGCCTTTATTGAACTGCGTCAGGAGCAGCAAGACTTGCCCATGGTCGCGTGCTACGCCCCGGACATGCCCTGGCGGCGGGCCATCGACGCGCTGGGGCAGGCGTTGGTACGGCTGTTTACGCAGCCGCAGGAAGCGCATCGCCAGGCGGCTTTGCAGGCGGTCGAAGCCGCCATCGAGTGCCTGCGGCATACGCCCGAGCCCTGCGCGCCGCAGTTCGACAGCTCGCCGCTGCGGCGGGTACTCAGCTACCTGCATTTTATCCGCAGCTCGCTCTTGGACCCGCATTCACCCCTAGCGCCGCCGGTGCGGCTGCTGCCTGTTGGAGTGCCGCCGGATGCCCCGTGAAATCGCCGTGCTCGGGGTTTATATGCCGAGCCTGACGCTGTTGTTTGTGTTTGCCCTGCTGCTGGGCTGGGCGCTGGACCGGCTGTTGGCCTGGCTCGGCGCGTACCAGCAAGCCTGGCACCCGACCCTGCTGCGGGTGAGTCTGTTTACCTGTTTGTATGGCGCCTTGGCGCTGGGTATTTATCGTTGAATGCGGCCTTTGAGAATTATTTATGTCCCTGAAAAAAATCATCAGCGTGGCCTTCAGCTTGCTGGTCTGCGCGCTTGCCGTGCTGATCGTGCGAACGCTCTGGCTGCATTACATGGATTCGCCCTGGACCCGTGACGGCCGGGTGCGGGCCGATGTGGTCAACATCGCCGCCGACGTCGCCGGCCTGGTGGTGGAGGTGGCGGTGCAGGATAACCAGCAGGTAAACAAAGGTGATTTGCTGCTGCGCATCGACCCCGAGCATTATCAATTGGCGGTCCGCCAAGCCCAGGCGCAGGTGGCGGCACGCCAGGCGGCGCTGCGCATGCACAGTGAAAATGCCCAGCGGCGGACCGACATCGATGAGCGTCTGGTGTCGCGTGAGAGTCGCGAGGACGCCCAGCATCTGGCCGCCAGCGCGCAAGCCGAGTATGCCCAGGCGCAAGCCCAGCTGGCGCAGGCTCAGTTGCAGTTGGCGCGTACTGAGGTGCGCGCGCCGGTAGACGGTTACATCACCAACCTCAGCGTGTTTCGTGGCGACTTCGCCCAGCGTGGTCAGGCGGCGATGGCGTTGGTCGATAGCCAGTCGTTTTACGTCAATGGTTACTTCGAGGAGACCCGGCTGCCACTGATCAAAGTCGGTGATCGGGCTGAGGTTCGCCTGATGAGTGGCGAGCAGTTGACGGGCCGGGTCGACAGCATTGCCCGTGGTATTTACGACCGCGATAACCCGCAAAGCCATGAGCTGACGGCGGACGTTAATCCGACCTTTAACTGGGTGCGCCTGGCTCAGCGGGTGCCGGTGCGTATTCATCTCGATCCGCTGCCCAGCGACGTCTGGTTGGCGGCCGGGCTGACCTGCACGGTAATTATTCAACCTGCGGTGTTGGATGCTGGGAAAGTTGCAGTTAGTGCTCAGTAATTATCTATTGTTGTTATTTTGGTAAAGAGTCTTTGTGCTGCTTTGGTCTGTATCTATTGCTTGGCTAAATCTAAAATAAGCCTGTCTCCCACGAAGAGGCAAACTTAACTTTAAAGTGATTTGGATTTGCGCAAGTGCGGGTTTGTAAAGCGAATTCGTTAGTTGTGCAGAATAACCTCATGGCGTTCATCTTGAGCACCATGGGGTTGCTAACCGAAGTATTCTCAAATAGGTAGGCTTTAGATGAAAGCGTTAGTGGTATTGGCTTTGGTGGGTGTTTCTGGTGTTGCTTTGGCTGCGCAGGAGTCGGTAGTCGGCAATAATCAGCAGCCAGCAAAAGTTGAACATTATAGTTACTCAATGAACCTTGATATTGCCCAGGTTATTTCCCGTAGTCCTGCCTCGGATGCCTGTGGTGTAGTGCCGGCGCGTATTGTCTATGACGACTCGCATGGCCAGCGACATATTCTCGAGTACAGTGAGTTGGGTAATGGTTGCAGTGGCAGCTAGCACTACGAATATCGACTTTAAATGACAGTTTTTTTGAAAGCTATCATTAGCGCTGATTGCATGCGTTGAACTGTAAGTTGAGTGGTTGCTGCGGTGCAGTTTTGATTGGTCAAGATAGTATGGCGGATAAATGGTCAAGTGGATGATATGTCCACCTGGCCATATTAGCTGTTGCTATTTCAGTCGGTACATTGCAAGGCTGTGCGCTGATTGTGCTTTTTAATCTGTCGTGCAAACAAACTGTTGGCAGTGCAATTTAATCGGCCAGCTCGGGAAGTTTATGTTCGATGCGAGCTTGCTTGAGTGTCTGATTAAATCTTTGCAGGTAATCCTGCATGTGCATGCCTTTGTTAAAGGCCAGGTACAGGGTGTCGCGCGTCAGCGGGGTGTGTAAGGCAACAAACTCGTCGCGATGGGCCTTAAGTTCAGGGTCGGAGTTCAGCAAGGCGTCCAGGCCTGCCTGACCATTGCCGATAAAGGCGGCTTCAATACGTCCGCGTAGCAATTTGCCTAAACGTGCAGTCTGGCTTTGATCGCGCTCGACGTTAAGGGTCTGCGAGTTGATGAGAATGTCCGCCTCGGTGCCGTAACTGGCACCCAATTGCGCGCCGATTTTTTTGCCGTGCAGGTCGTTTAAATTCTCGAACGCAAACTCGTGACCTTTCATCACCACCACCAAGATGTCGTCGTGGTAAATCGGTGCAGAAAAGTCAAAGAGCAATTCTCGCGGGGCGGTTTTTGACACGCCAACAACGCCGCCTTTGCCGTATTCGGCACTGACATAGGCGCGCTTCCATGGATAAAGGATTAATTGGATGGGTTGCCCCTGGGCTTTGGCCACGTAGTGCAGTACATCAGCCAGAAAGCCTGTGGGCTGCTGTTGGTCACGGTAGATCACCGGCGGATAGTTCTCATCGGCGAACACGGTAATGGTGCTGGTTTCGCTGGCCTGCACCTGGGTTGCCAGCGGTGTCGCCAAGAGTATCCAGAACAAGGCTTTTGGCAGTGTTGGCATGGTTGAGTACCGATATTTTGAGTGATTTGATTATGGCCGTAAAAGTTCGTGCAGCAACCCCGCTGGCGGGTTGAATGACTGACCAATGCTGTGCTGATGAGTCAGCCCGTCGAGCTGGTCTACACTGATCTGGCCGTCAATATTGGCGATTTTGCCACACCATTGACTCATTAAACCCCGCAAGAAATAGAGGTGAATGCGATGATAAATCGACTCGGTTTATTACTATTGAGTTTGATCTTTGTATGGCTGCCCACGGTTAACGCCGCAGACCCTGTGGCCGCTAAGGCTGCGGAAAAACCGCAGTTTATGTTTGTGCAAAGTGCCAAGTCGGTGGCTTATCACGACGGTAAGTTAACCCTCAAGGGTGTGGCGCCGGCGACGGTGTTTTTCTCCGATCGTCCGGATCGGATCGTCGGGCATATGACCACGGCAGATTTCATCCCGTTCTGGAGCAAGGGCCAGGACTCCTTTTTGAAGGACAATCCGAATGCCTCGCTGTCGGTGTTTCAGGCTAACGCCGAGCCCGCCGTGGTCGAGGTGACGCTGAAGAACCCGCAATTAAGCGGCTCTGATCTGACCTATGAGGTCACGTTGCTCAGTGGCCAGGTGCCTGCGCAGGGCGCCGAGGCGACCTTGTTTATCGACATTATCGGTATGCCGCTGACGCCCTATTCCTATGCCGGGGCCGACCGCCGCTATTATCGGCGTTACTGAGTTGTGTGATCTGAGGCGCCAGTCTGAAGGCGCCCCAGGCCGCCTCGGGACTGTTCGCGCGCGCCGCGCTGCTCTAAGCTGGCGGGCTGTTTAGTGAGCGCGTAGGTGCAGGTTGTGAACGCAAAAAATCCGCTGCATGGGATCACCCTCGAAGGGCTGTTGAAAGAGCTGGTGGCGCATTACGGCTGGGAAGACTTGGGCCAGCGCATCGATATCCGCTGCTTCAATCACGACCCGAATATCAAGTCGAGCTTGATCTTCTTGCGCAAAACCCCCTGGGCCCGGGATCGGGTCGAGGCCTTGTTTGTGCAGATGCGTAAAGCCCAAGCGAAAAAAGCCGAATAACTCGCCGTCTGCTGGGCGCGATTGAGTCGCAATGCCCGGCACAAACGGCCCCATTTGAGCCTCAGCGTTGCTCGACCGACAGTTGTTTGAGCGTGGCGGCAAACAGCGCATGGGCGGCCAGATCCACCGGCCGGTATTTGACCTGGCTGCTGGCGGGATACTCGCCGAGGTAGTTGTCGCCCTTGTGGTTGTGCGCCGGGCGGATCGGGCGGGGCACAAAACCGCCGCCACAGTTGGGGCAAACATTGCTCAGCAGTTCGACGCAGCTTGCGCAAAAGGTGCATTCAAACGAGCAGATGCGCGCCTCTGGCGACTGGGCGGGCAGGGCAGTGTTGCAGTGCTCGCATGAGGGGCGAAGTTCCAGCATGGCGACTCTCCTTGGTAGCTGTCTCAAACCACTATTCAGGGCTAAATAGCTCGCGGGCTTTGCTGCTCAGCACGGCAACGCCGGCATCGATAAGCGGCCCCATCAGCTCGGCGGCTTTGCTCATCAATGCCTCGCCACTATCGGCCGCCAGCTTGTGGGCGAGCTTTTTCAGGGTGGCTTTTAGAACGCCGTTGAAGGAGGTATCCGGTGCCCCGGCAGCGATCAGCGCGGCCTTGACCTGGCGGATTTCAGCGTCGCTGAGCAGCGCTTCGATCAGCGCGCAAATGGCCTCTAACCCGAGCTTGATCAGACTCGGCGAAAACGACCCATCGGAGACGTAACCGAGCTGCTGCACCTTGGCGCGCAGGTGTTCGGCCACCAGCGGGTTATCCACCTCCAACACAAACAGCTCGCCGTCTTTTTGTAGCAGCGGGCGCTTGAGCAGGGTCTTCACTTTGCGGTCGAGGTCGCTGCTGGACGACTGGCGCAGCTCACGGTTGTAGATCAGGCCGCGGGCCTTGGCGCGGCTCACGCGCAGCTTGGAGACCAGCTCATACACCTGGGGTTCGGCATCGATGGCGCCCAGTTGGCCGAGGGCATTGAGCAGCATCAGCTCCACCTCGGTTTTCGGCAGCGCGCCGAAAGCCGGATTCAGGTACTGGCTGAGCAGTTGCGCCAGCACGGTTTTGACCTGCGTTTCGGAGGCGTCATTAACGATCTGGGTGATATCCATTGCCGCTCGTCCCTGTGGATTGATTACCCATGCTGCCGATTTTGCGCAGCATCAGCAAGATGCTGAACAGGGCCACGGCCGGCAGCCAGACCCAGAATAATTCCGACTGCAGCACCGCCACGCCGCGTGGGCTAAGCAGTCGTTGCAAGGTCAGCGGTGACACCTCGATCACCTGCCAAGGCATAAACAAACGCTCGCCTGACCAGGGCCACCACAGCGCCACCCCCAGGCCGCCATTGGTGAACATATCGAGCAAACCATGGGAGGCGCCGGCCAGGCTCATAAAGGCCAGCGCCAGCCCGCGCGAGCAGCGCAATTGCGGCGCCGCGAGCAGCGCCAACAGGCCGACTGCCAGTGCAAACAGCAGCGAGTGGCTGATGCCGCGATGGCCAAAATCATCCGCGTAGGGGATGTGCAGCATGAAGGCCAGCACGTCCAGATCGGGCAGCATCGCCGCCAGCACCCCGGCCAACAGCAAGCGCGGCGGCACTATACGGCTGCCCAAGCCAAGGCCAAGGGCCAGTGGAACGGCGGCGTGGGTGAGGATGGTGGGCATTGGGATTGGCTCTAAGGGCTGACGGGCTAGTTGCTTCGCTGGGCTTGCTGCCACTGCTGCAACTCTTCGGCAATAAAGTGATTCACCAAGTCGCTGTAGAGTTTTTCAATGGTATCGGGACTTAATTGTTCTTCCACGGCCCATTCGCGGCGTTGTTGCAACATGGCGGTAAAACGCTCAGGGGCGCGCACGGCGGCGGCGCTGGTTTTAAATTTGCTGGCGGCCTGCACGTATTTAAAACGTTGCCCGAGCAAGGCGATAACGGCGCGATCGAGGCGGTCGATTTCGGCGCGAATCTCGCTCATGTCGCTGCAGTCGCCGGGTTTTTTGTGTTGTTCAATGTCCATTTGCAGTTCCTTTAGCTCCAGGGGTAAAGCCTTGCCGGCAATGGTTCAGACGGCAGCGCGGCAAGTTGGGCGAAACTACCCAGTTGCGTTTAGCCTGTCTAGCAGTCGGCCTAGGACTGTGCGCTGGCAATGGTTAGGCTGTGTAAATGACGCATCCGGCGTACTGATCAGGAGTGACTATGTATATCGGTGAAGTGGCCAAGCTGACGGGCGCCTCGGTCAAGGCGATTCGTCATTACGAGGCGCTGGGGTTGCTTGGGCAGGTGTTGCGCGCGGGTGCGTATCGGGTCTATGGGGCGGATGAACTGTTGTTGATTCAGCTGATCAAGCAGGCGCAAGGCTTGGGATTTCGCCTGGCGGAACTCTGCGTGGTATTGGCCGGGCGCGGCGCTGAACCGGACTGGCTGGCGCTGGCCGGGGCGATTGCCGCCAAGCGCCTCAGCGTCCGGGCCGAGATTGCCCGATTGCAAGTGCTGGACCTGCGTCTGGGCCAGGTCGAGGTTGAAATTCGCAGTTGTTTAGCTGGCACCGAGCTGCCGGCAAACGACTTTGCGCCCTGCGAGCTGGCGCCTGACAATCGACTAGCAAGGCTTGCTTGACTCTGCCACTAGGGGCAGACCTTAAGCTGCGCACTTCGGTTTTGGAGTGGGCAACATGGCTAAGCGTATCTTGGTGATTTTGGCGCATCCGGCGAGCGACAGTTATTGCGCCGCACTCAGTGCGGCCTATGTCGAGGCCGCCAGCGCGGCTGGGCATGAGGTGCGCTTGCTGCGTTTAAGCGAGCTGGAGTTTGACCCGGTTTTGCATGATGGTTATCAGCGCATTCAGGCCCTGGAGCCAGACTTGCTGGCGGCGCAGGCGGCCATCAGTTGGGCCGAGCATCTGTGCTTGGTTTTCCCGATCTGGTGGGGTGGCGTGCCGGCGCTGCTGAAGGGCTTTCTCGATCGGCTGTTGTTGCCCGGCTTTGCCTTTAAGTACCGCGCCGGCGCCGCCTTCCCGGACCAATTGCTAAGCGGACGCACCGCCCATCTGTTGGTGCCGATGGACACGCCGCCCTGGTATTTCAAAT
>JAIERD010000130.1 GCA_019747155.1 Pseudomonadaceae bacterium | reverse complement strand
GGTTGAGCGCAGCGATTCCCATCATGACGCCACGCAGATTTTTCTACGCTTAGTTGATGGGTTACGCCGCTACGCGACTAACCCATCCTACGGGCTCTGATCAGCCGCACCCGGCAGCCGCAACAACAAGCTATGGCCTATGGCGCCATTGGCCCAGTTGAAGCTGTTCTGCAGCACCACCACGGCGGTCTGGTGCTCGGTGTCCAGGCCCAGATAGCTGGAATAGCCGGCAACGAAACCCACCTGATAAGTGATCTTCCTGCCGCCGATGCTATCGACATTCCAGGCCAAGGCCGCCGCCTCATTGAGCCGATCAACCCGCACGTGCAGGGTATCCAACAGCGCCGCATTAAGTTTGCGATTGGCTCCCGGCTGCAGATGGGCCGCCGCGTAGCTGAGCAAGTCATCGGCGGTCGAATAAAGCCCGGCCGTGCCATGCAAGATATCGGTGAACTGCCAGTCCGGTACCGGTTGCCCGCGCAGCATGAACTTGGGCTGATCGCCCGCATGGCCGAGGGCGCGCTGGGCATAGCCGGCCAACTGCTGCGGCGCGTAACTGCTGTTGTGCAGCCGCAAAGGCCCAAGTACCCGCGCCTGCAACAAGGTATCGATCTTCTGCCCACTGTGCAGCTCCAGCACATAACTCAGCAGGCCATAACCGATATTGGAATACTGCGGCGCCACCTGCGCCGGCGCCTCGAAATCCGCCAGGTAATTGAGCAAGTAGGTGCGGTCGTAGTGGCGATAAAAACTGTTGCCGGTAAACAGATACTCCACGAAGTAGCCGAGGGTTTGCGGGGTCATCGGCTGGCGCGGCAAGCCGGCGGTGTGGGTGGCCAATTGCAGCAGGGTGATTTTCTTAGCGTCGGCACTGAGCGGCGTGTGCGCCGGCAACAGCTGTTCAAGCGTGTCATCCCAGCTCAAGGTGCCGTCCTGCACCAGCAACGCGGCAACATCGGCCAAGAAGCCTTTGCTCAGCGAGCCGACCGCAAACAAGGTGCTGCCATCCGGCTGCTGACCATTGGGCTGGCCGGTAAGCCCATAGCCAAACACCTGCTTTCGCCCATCGGCGGTCAACACGCCAATCACCATGCCCGGCGTTTGCCCGGCATCGATCAACGGCTTCGCCAAGGCGTCCACCGCAGTTTTAAGCTCACTACCGGCCGCCAGCGCCGGCAGTACCGTCGTAGCATCCTGCTGGCGCGACAAAGTCCCGCAGGCCATCAGACAGAGCAGTATTGCCGTCGCCAAAGCCTTAGCAAACGACGAATAACCATAAGAAGACAGCGCCAACCTAGACCCAGAATGTCGGGGTTGGCTAAGCGTATTAATGTGCAAGCAGGCGCTGTGCTTGCAGCGCTTGGACTATATCGCCACGTAAGGTCTCGACCCACTTGTTGTAGCTGCGATGAATGTCACCGTCCTGATAGTCCAGCCCCCAGCTGCTGCGATACTCGATACTGAACTGCGTGCCGCTATAAGGAATACTGATCTCCGCATGATGTTGCCCACGCACCGTGATTTGCGCACGAACTTCGCTGGCGCTTACCGCCTGCACTTCCCAACCGCGTTGGCTGAGTGCCTGAATAATCGCCTTCTGGATATCCACAGCACTGCTCACGGCATTGGCGGGCACCTGTTGCTGGATATTCATCACCCGGTTTGAAGTGCAACCAGCCAATCCAGCCAGGCTCAATGACAACAGCAGCAATACACGAATTAAATACAGCATTTAATAACTCCATTTATAAGTTGGTTTAAGGCCAGCGGCGCAAAATCAACGAGGTGTTGACCCCACCGAAGGCAAAGTTATTAGTCATCACGTATTGATGACTCATCGTTCGCATCTCACCACGCAGGTAATCCAACTCAGCGCAGGCCGGGTCGACGGCGTCTAGATTCAGGGTATGGGCATACAGGTCGCGATTGAGCATCTCGATGCTGAACCAGGCCTCCAGTGCCCCGCAGGCGCCCAGGGTGTGGCCGAGAAAACTCTTCTGCGAGCTGATCGGCATCTGCGGGCCAAACAGGCTATGGGTCGCGTGGCTCTCGGCGATATCGCCCTGTTCGGTGGCGGTGCCGTGACCGTTGACGTAACCGATGGCGGCGGGTTCCAGGCCGGCATCTTCCAGTGCCAACTCCATCGCCCGACGCATGGTTACCGATTCCGGACGGGTGCTGTGCTGGCCGTCGGCATTACTGCCAAAGCCGATGATTTCGGCATAGATGGTGGCGCCACGGGCCCGTGCATGCTCCAGCTCTTCGAGCACCAGCATGCCGGCGCCTTCGCCTATCACCAGGCCATCGCGGCCCTGGTCGAAGGGTCGCGGCGAAGTTTGCGGAGCGTCGTTTTTCAGGCTGGTGGCGTACAGCGCATCGAAGACCATGGCCTCGGTCGGGCACAGCTCTTCGGCGCCGCCAGCCAGCATCAACGGCAGGCGACCAAACTTGATCGCCTCATAGGCATAGCCGATGCCCTGACTGCCGCTGGTGCAGGCACTGGAGGTGGGAATCAGCCGGCCCTTGAGGCCAAAGAAGATGCTGATATTGGCCGCTGTGGTGTGCGGCATCATCCGCACATAGGAGTTGGCATTCAGGCCGTCGGCCACGCCATTGAGCAGCATGCTGCCGAAGGCCTTGACCTCGTCGGTGCTGCCGGTGGACGAGCCGCAGGCCACGCCCATGCGGCCATCCTGAATGCACGGATCATTCAGCAAGCCGGCGTTGTTCAATGCCTGTTCGGCCGCCGCCACTGCCAGCCGAGAAACCCGACCCATGCTGCGCAACTGCTTGCGGGTCCAGTGCGTCGGTACCTTGAAGTCATCTACCGGCCCACCGAGACGGGTGTTCAATTCGCTAAAGCGCTCCCACTCCGGCATATAACGGATGCCGCTGCGGTTGGCGCGAATATTCGCTTCGATGCTGGCCCAGTCGCTGCCCAGCGAGGTGATCCCGGCCATGCCGGTGACCACTACCCGTTTACAACCATTCATTTGCAACCACTCATCAACACAACCCACAGTTAATCGAAAGAGCTACTGCACCGAGACATAACCCGTCTTTACCAGCACTCATCAACACAACCCACCGTTCACTGCGATCACTTGGCGGGTGATATAGGCCGCCTCGTCCGACATTAAAAAATTCACCGCGCCGGCCACTTCGTCCGGGGTGCCCATGCGTTGCGCTGGGATCATCTTGAGTATCTCCGCCAGCGGCACATGCTCATCGAGCATCTCGGTGTCGATCAGCCCCGGCGCCACACAGTTGACGGTGATCTTGCGCTTGCCCAGCTCGATGGCCAGCGCCTTGGCCGCGCCAATCACTCCGGCTTTGGAAGCGCTGTAATTAACTTGGCCACGGTTGCCGATCATCCCCGACACCGAGGTGATACAGACGATACGGCCCGGCGCGCGGCGACGAATCATCGGCATGGTCAAGGGCTGCAAGACATTGAAGAAACCGTCCAGATTGGTCCGTAGCACCAGGTCCCAGTCGTCTTCAGTGAGCGCCGGGAAGGCGCCGTCGCGGGTCAGCCCGGCGTTGCAGACCACCCCGTAATAGGCGCCGTGGGCTTCGACATCGGCTTCCAATTCGGTGCGACAAGCAGCGCGGTCGGCCACGTCAAATTGCAGAATTCGCGCCTGCTGGCCGAGTGCTTCAATCTCGCGCTGCACCTGCTCGGCGTCTTCGTAGCGCGAGCGGCAATGCAGCACCAGATCATAACCGGCGCGGGCCAGGCGCAGGGCAATGGCCCGACCGATGCCACGGCTAGATCCTGTGACTAAAATGGTTTCGCTCATAGGTCGGGCTCCGTCAGGTAACTGCCGATTTGCGGCGGGCAAAATACATTTAAGCGGGCCTCGGCGTGGATATTTGGGCCGCGGATATGGCATTCGAAGACACCCATGCCGTTGTCGTCTTGCAGCGAACAAAGGGCGCTGATGTGCAGCTCGCTGCCCGCCGGGAAATGCTCGACATTGCAGCTGAAACTGCGCGTCCCGAGTAAAAAACCCAGCTGCACCGGCGCGCCGGCTTGGCGCGCCTGGCAACCGGCGAAGGCCGCCACCGTCTGCGCCATCAGCTCGACGCCGACCCAGGCCGGCAAGCTGCCGTCGGCCAGACTGAACAAGCCGCCGGGGCGCACGGTTAGGCGCGCCTCGACATCTTCGGCGCCGAAACGCAGCACCTCATCGAGCAGAATCATCTGGCCCGAATGGGGTAACAACTCGGCGATTGGCCACAGGCTCATGGGCGTTCTCCAAATGCAGGCACAGGCTCTTTTTCCTGCTCTTGAGCAAACAGCAGCGAAATATTATTGCCACCGAAGGCAAAGGAATTACTCATCAAGCGCCGAGTGCCGGCGGGGCCAAACTGCTGGCCGAGTTGGACTAAATCCAAGGCCGGCAACTCGGGGTCGGGCACGCCATCCCAGACCTGGGGCGGCAGCAGGCGATGCGGATTATGCCGGCTCAGCGTCAGCCAGCAAAATGCCGCCTCCAGCGCGCCGGCCGCACCCAAGCAGTGGCCGGTCAGTGGCTTGCTCGAAGAGCACGGCACGCCGGCGGGGAACACCGCCTGCACCGCCAGGCTTTCCATTGCATCGTTATGCCGGGTGGCGGTGCCGTGCAGATTCAAATAGTCGATCGTCTCAGCGGCCACACCAGCATTGGCCAAAGCCTTGCGCATCGCCGCTTGCGCGCCCAGGCCTTGCGGCTCGGGGGCGGAGATATGGTAAGCGTCCGAGCTGGCGCCGCCGCCGAGCAGCATGATTGACGCCGACTCGCCAGCACCCAGTTCTTTAGTCATAAGAAAGAGCGCCGCACCTTCGCCGATATTGATGCCGTTACGATTGGCCGAGAACGGATTGCAGCGCGCATCGGCCACCGCTTCCAATGCCGCGAAGCCATTCAGGGTCAGGCCGCAGAGGCTGTCCACCCCGCCGCAGAGCACCGCATCGCACACACCCAAACGCAGCAAGCGCTGGGCACTGAGCAGGGCGCGGGCGCTGGAGGTGCAGGCGGTGGAAATCACATAACTGGGGCCACTCAGCTGCAACCACTGGCTGAGAAAGGCCGCCGGCGCCACCAGTTCTTGCTGGCTGTAGCGATAATCGGCCGGCAACTGACCCGTGCGCTGTTGCTCGGCGATGCTTAAGGCCGCCTCATGAATGCCCGAGGTGCTGGTGCCGAGCACCACGCCGATCCGTCCGGCGCCGTAGCGGGCGATGACGGCGCGAATCTGCGGCTCGATCTGCAGCGCGGCGGCCAACAACAGTTGGTTATTGCGGCTCTGGGCCGCCTGCAGACCCGCCGGCATTGGCGGTAACTCGCCGGTTACCGCGCCGACTGTCAGGTCGCGGCCACTGACCCAGCCGCCTTGCGCCTGCATGCCGCTGGTATCGCCGGCTAACAGTCCCGCCGCGACAGCCTGCTGGCCGCTACCGAGGGCGCAGACCAGGCCCAACTCGGTCAAATAAGTTGACATCATGGTTTCTCCGCCGACAGTGCGCGCACCTGATAGCGCAAAGCCCCATCGCTCAAACTGAACTCCAGCGGTGCGCGATAGTTGATTGACCACTGCGGATCGAGCCGGCGGCCATCTGCGCTTAACTGCCAGCTGCCAGGCGAGTAACTCTGGGCCAAGGCGGCATCGGTGCTCAGGGCAAACAGCAGCGCGGCAAAAAGCTCGCGGGCCTCGGGTTTGGGCGGCAGTAAGCCGTCGTTTTGCCATTCACCGGCAGTGAGTAATTGCCGGGCCAAGGGCACGCCCAGCGGATCAAGCAGCGACCAGCGCAAGCTCGGACCTTCGGCCTGCAACACCAGCAGCCAGTCCTGCCGTTCACCGGCTTGCTGGCGCTGAATCAGCAACGTCAGCGGCAGTCGGCTGCTCAGCTCCGGCACGCTTGAGGGCACGGGTGTGCGCGCCCCACAGGCGCCGAGCAACAGGCACAGGCCCAGCAGCCAGATGCGGATCATTCGGCTGCCGCCTCCAGCGGCTTGCGCGCCACCACATTGACCAGGGTTTCATTGCGCTGGCCAAAGGCCTTGGGCTTGCAGATACCCCAGCGTTCCAGCAGGCCAAAATCGGTGGCCCGGCTCCACCACAGGTAGGGATAGGAGACATTTTGCTCGGTAAATTCGAAGCCCTGACCGCGCAACATGTCCAAGTAGCCCGCAGCGGATTTTTGTACCTGCATGGGGTGACGGAACAGCCAGCGGATTACCCAGGTGTCGATGTAAAACTGCGTCGACTCGGCAAACAACAGCAAACCACCGGGTTTCAGCACCCGCCAGAATTCGGCCAGGGCTTGCTCCTGCTCGACCAGATGGTGAAAGGTCTGGTGGCAAAACAGCAGGTCGACACTGGCATCGGCCAGCTGCAGCGCCGCGCAATCGCTGGCAATCAGCTGCACGTTCAGCTTCAAACGCTCGGCCTCGGCGCGGGCGCAGTCGAGACTCGCCGGGTCGGCGTCCAGACCAATCAGCTGCGCCGGGGCAAAAGCCCCATGCAGCAAACCGAACGACTTGCCCTGCCCGCAGCCGGCATCCAGCAACACCGGATCGATCGGCAGTTCATCACCCGCTAGGCGTTTTAGATCATTGATCGCGACCCGCAACACATGGTGCTGCCAGACATGGCTTTGCAAAAACCAGAAACCAAAACCGGTTTCTTCGACGTAAGTGCTGGCGACCGGGTTCATACGACGTCCTTTTCATTGATCGGCTGCGCGGCGCACAGCTCACTGAGTACGCCGAGCCGGCGCTGCGGTTCGGCCACATAGGGGTTATTCAGGTCCCAGGCATAGCCGGCCAGAATCGAGCAGATCATCCGGCGGATATTCGGATTGGCCTTGGCAAAGAAAATCACCGGCTGAAAGCTGCCGTCGTACCAGCCCTCAACGTAGGCCCGGAAGCAATCCACCCCGCGCTTGAGCGGCACGGCAAATTCGCTGTGCCAGTCCACCAGCTCACCGCTGAGTTGGCGATGCAGCAAGCCGGCGGCCATGCTGGCCGAACGCATGGCGATGGTCACCCCGGAAGAAAACACCGGGTCAAGAAACTCGGCGGCATTGCCCAGCAGCGCGAAACCCGGGCCGTGCAGGGTTTTAACATTGGCCGAATAGCCACCCAGGCTGCGCGCCGGAGTGTCCCACACGGCGTGCTCCAGCAGGCCGGCCAGCTGCGGCGTTTGGCCGATAAACTCGCGCAGGCAGGCATCCAGATCCACCGGCCGACCTTGGTAATGCTCGGCCGCCGCCACCACCCCGACCGAGCAACGGCCGCTGCTGAACGGGATCAGCCAAAACCACACGTCGCTGTGCTCTGGGTGAATGCTGACCAGAATTTTCTCCCGGTCAAAACCCGGCGCCACAATGCGGTCCTCAATATGGGTAAACACTGCCCGACGGATCGGGAAAGCCGAAGGCAGGTCGAGGTCGAGCAGGCGCGGCAACACCCGGCCGTAACCGCTGCCATCCAGAACGAAGGCGCATTCAACCTGATACTCAGTGCCATCGACTAAGCGCCGTACCGACAGGATTGGACACAGGCCGCTAAAGTCGGCGGCAACTATCTCTTGCTGATAGCGAATCTCCACCCCTTGGCGCTCAGCATCATCGGCTAGCACCTTGTCGAAGTCGCCGCGCAATACCTGATAGGCCGTGCCGCGACCGAGGCTGAATTTGTCGCGAAAATCGAAATCGCTGTAGGCCTCGCCGCAGGCGAAGGCCGCGCCATATTTGAGCTGAAAGCCGGCGGCCTCAACCGCCTCAAGCATGCCGGCCTCTTCGACAAAGTCCAGGCAATGCGGCAACAGGCTTTCGCCAATCGAGAAGCGCGGGAACAGCTGGCGCTCCAGTACCAGCACATCGTGGCCTTGGCGCTTAAGCAAAGCGCTAGCGATAGCCCCGGAAGGCCCGGCGCCAATCACCACCACCTGGCGTTGCTCGGTTTGTTGTTGCAACTCAGCAGACTTCATCAGGGCTTCTTGCCTCAGTATTAGATTGGGTAACGCAGTGCCTCGGGCGCCCGGCCAAGGCCGGCAGCAGCGTGGCGATCAAGCCCATCAGCATCAGCGCGAAATAAAGCTCGGCGTTGATCACCTGTTGCTGCAACAGCAGATTAAGAAAGACAATTTCGGTCAGACCACGGGTATTCAGCAACAAGGTTTCACGCCACTTACCGCGCCGTGATTGCAGCTGGCCATCGGCCCAGGACAGCCCCAGCCAGTTGCCGGCCAGCTTGCTGACAATCGGCAGCACCAGCAGGCCGGCAAACTGCAGCCAACTGTAACCTTGCCAGGCGTTGTGCCAGTCGATCTGCAACAGGCCGTAGGCCAGAATCAACGGCACCGTCAGCCAAGTTTGCAGCCAGGCCAGCCACGCCGCCGGCAGCGGCATTTGCAGTGGCAAGCGCAAGCTGGCGAGCAGCAACAGATAGCCGATGCCAAACAACAGGGCATTCAACTTGAGTTGTTGCAGCAACAGTAACAGCCCTAAAAAAATCAGCCCATTGAGCCGTGCCGATTGCAGTTGCGGCCATGCGCGCTGCAGCAGCTTCAACAGCAGTGGCGTGCCTGCGGCCAATAACGGCCAGAGCAGCGTGCTCGGCTGACTGCCGCCCTGGGCCAGGCCGAAGATCAGCCAGCAGAACAGGTCCATCAGAATCGCCGCCTGCAGCAATTGGCGGATTTTGGCTGCTGGATATTGCTGATGCTGCAAATACAAAAACAGCACCGGAATGGCGGTCAGGGCAAACAGCAAACCGACCGCCACGCAGGCCAGCGTGCTCAACCCCGGCAGCAACCAGAACGCCACCGCCAGCCCGCAAAAAAACGGCAGAAAGAAACTCGGCAGGGCGATTTTCAGGCTCGCCGGTTGCAGGTCGAGATCGACCACATCGCTCAGCAGACAACCGAGCAACAGGCTGAACGCCAAGCCATACAGGCCGTGCAGCCACTGCGGCGCCAGCAATGTGCTGGCATCCACGCCCAGCGGCGCGGCCCACCAGAGCAACAGCGGCAAGCCGAGCATGCCGAATAGCAACTGGCTGACGATGGCGATCAGCCCCAGGCGCCGGCCCAGCCAGGTGGTCAGGGCAAACAGCAGTAACAGGCCGAGCCAACCCAGGGCGATGCTCATTGGCTTGGCACCTTGCTGGCAGCCCAAGGCGCCAGCAGAAAGCAGAAGAACAATCCCAGGCTGATGGTCAAACCGAAGTTGGCAATCGCCGGCGTCTGGCTGAGCAGCAGCAGGCCGAACGACAGCCAACTGAGCAACCCCGAGAGCAAGGTGCCGAGCAGGCTGACGGCCGCACCGCCAATCGCCTCACGCAGTAGGATCGCGTAGTCGACGCCGATGGCGGTAATCAGCAGCAAACCGAACAGGCTGAACAGGGTTAATGGCTGACCCAACCAGCCCAGACAAGCCAGGGTCGCCAGCGCTGCCAGCAGCGGCAGGCAGACCACCCGCAGCGCGCCGGCAAAGCCAAAGGGCAGGCACAACAGCACTAAAATCGCCCCACAGGAGAGCAGCTTCAGCTCGGCGGCGCTCAGCTGGGTGGCGGCAAATAACTGATTCAACTCGCCGATCCGATCGACCAGTTGCACGCCGTCCAGGCCCTCGGCCGCGCCGCGCAACTGCGCCGCATTGGCCTGGCCTTGCAGGCTGACCAACCCGGCCACCCCGCCGTCTGCCGTGACGCCCAACCACAGCGGTCGCCAGGCCTCACTCAAAGGCCCGGCTAAGGTCGTTTCCAGGCTTGGCGCAGGCGACAGCAGCTGCGCCAGCTCCTGCTGCAAGGCCGCCAGCGGAATACCCATGGCCAGCAACGGCTGCCAATGTTGCGGTAGCTGTTGCAGCGCCGCCCGCAGCGGTGGCAGCGCCGAGTCGGGGCTTTGTAACTGGCTCAGGGCTCGGTAGTCCTGCAATTGCTTGGCCGCCACCAGGCCGTCCAGCCGCAGGGCCAAGGCGGCCTGGCGCTCTAGCAATTGCTGTTGATCGGCGCCACGCACCAGAAAAAACTGACTGGTTGGCTGCTGGCCAGTCAGCGCGGCAATCTGCTGCGCCTCGGCCAGCAATTGCGGCTCTTGGCCCAGCCACTGACGTAAATCATTCTGGCTCTGCACCTGCCACAGGCCGCCGCCGCACAGCAGCAAAAACACTAAGAGCAGCGGGCCACTGCCGGTTTTATCCAGC
>JAIERD010000207.1 GCA_019747155.1 Pseudomonadaceae bacterium | reverse complement strand
ATGGTCGATGGCCAGCGCTTTCACGCGTTGGAGGAACCCACCAGCCTGAACACCATCGAGTTGATTCCCGAGCTGGTCAGCATGGGCGTGGCGGCGGTGAAAATCGAAGGCCGCCAGCGCAGCCCGGCTTACGTCGAGCAGGTCACGCGAGTCTGGCGCGCCGCTTTGGATGCTTACCAAAAAGCGCCACAGCAATTTAGCGTGGCGCCGGACTGGCGCAGCGCCTTGGCCGCCGTCTCCGAAGGTAGCCAGACCACCCTGGGCGCTTATCACCGCGCCTGGCAATAACTATCATTCAGGCTATGTCTTTGTTATCTGGGCGGGTCCTATTTCGTAGGGTGGGCTTTAGCCCACCAGCGCTGGATAAGAGCCTTGGTGGGTAAAGCCCACCCTACGTTTCGCACTCAACAGGTAACGGGTACAGAGCCACTCTTACGCCGAGGAAGCCATCATGCAATTAACCCTAGGGCCGGTGCTCTTTGCTTGGGAGCGGCCACAGTTATTGGATTTTTACGCCGAGATGGCCAGCCAGTCGCTGGACGTTATCTATCTCGGCGAGACGGTGTGCAGCAAGCGCCGGGCCTTGTCGCTGGACGACTGGCTGGGGCTGGCCCGCGACTTGCGCGAGGCCTGCAAGGCCGAGATCGTGCTCAGCGGCCTGACCTTGCTCGAAGCCGCATCGGAGCTGTCGAGCCTGCGCCGGCTGTGTGAGAACGGCGAGCTGATGGTGGAAGCCAATGACCTCGGCGCCGTGCAGTTTTTGGCCGCCAAGGGCGTCGGATTTGTCGGCGGCGCGGCGCTGAATATCTACAACGGTCTGGCCCTGGCGGAGCTGACCGCCTGTGGCCTGCAGCGTTGGGTGCCGCCGGTGGAATGCTCCGCCGAGTTAATCCGCCAGGCGCGGGCGCAGTATCTGGAACTGGCCGATGTGGCGCCGTTGCCGCAGATCGAGGTGTTTGCCTATGGGCATTTACCCCTGGCCTATTCGGCCCGCTGCTTTACCGCGCGGGCGCTGAATAAGCCCAAAGATGACTGCGAGATCTGCTGCCAAAACTATCCCGAAGGCATGGCCGTGCTGAGCCAGGAAGGTGCGCCGTTGTTTACCTTGAACGGCATTCAAACCATGTCGGCCAGCGTGCATAACCTGCTGGCCGATTACCCTTCGTTACAGGCCAGCGGCGTCGACCTGCTGCGCCTGAGCCCGCGCGCACAGGGTATGGCTGAGGTGATTGGGGCCTTCGATGCCGTGCGCCAAGGGGCTTTGCCGCCGCTGGCGGTGGAGGGCTGTAATGGCTACTGGCATGGTCGGCCGGGCATGCTGCGGGCCGAGGAGTTGGGCGTATGTTGAGTCCTGCCGGCTTACTCTTGCGTGGCGCCAGCCGCTGCTTACCGCTCACCCGCCATGTGCCTTTTGTGCTGCAACGCCTGGCGTTGCAACAGAGCCTCAACCGCCTGTTTGCCGCGCCCTTGGCTGATGGTGCCTTCGATATTCTGCGTGATCGCTGGTTGCGTTTACAGGTGCGCGATTTGCAACTGGACTGGTACCTGACCCGCAACAACGCCGGCTTGCAGGTGGCGGCACGGGCGCCGGCGCAGGTCAGCATCAGTGGTAACTGGGCCGATTTTTTACTCTTGGCCAGCCGCCAGGAAGACCCGGACACCTTGTTCTTTCGCCGCCGCTTGGTGATTGAGGGCGATACCGAACTGGGCTTGGCGATCAAGAACCTGCTCGACAGCCTCGATCCCGACGATTTGCCCCAGTGGTTCTGGACTGTCCTGCAGCGGCTCGGGCAAGAGCAGAAGCTGCGTACTGCCAGCTGAATTTGCCTGGGTAAACCGTGCGCGCTTCTCAGAGAGAACGATGGCTGCGCGTTGGACATAAGGACACAGTAAATGGCTAATCAGTGTGAAGTTCGACATGGTGATCTCTCAAGGATTTGGGACAAAGCGCTGGCTACGACGCAAAGCAAACGCCCCATCGCCGAGCAACCACAAGGCGACCGAGGTGATGGCAAGAAATACCGGGTATTCCCAGCCCCCGCCTGGGCTGGTGTGAACCCAACCGTTCGGGAGATGCACCCATGCTGCGGCGGCCATGACGGGCACCAATAGCAAGGATACTTGGCGCGCATAGACTCCCAAAATCAGCGCCAGGCCACCGCCTAGCTCTGCGGCAAACACCGGATACGCCATCCATCCTGGAAACCCGACACTCTGAAAAAACTGAGCGGTCCCGGGCAGCGTGAACACGAAAAGTTTCAGCAGGGCATGGGCGACCCACACCATCCCGAGGGCGGTACGCAGGATGGTGATGCCAAGATCGGCAGGCGTCATAGGCCAAGTTTGGTTCATTACATTTCTCCAATTGAGTTAAGGTGCGGTGCAGCTTATTGTTGCGTATAGGCAATGAAAATAGGCGCAGAATCAAATCATGATTGCAGAAACGCAATACAAACTTACGGCCGCCGATTTGGAACTGCTGCTTGCCGTGGTGCGCGGGGGTACGCTCGAGCGCGCAGGCGAGCGCCTGTCGGTAAACGCCTCGACGGTGTTTCGTTCGATCCAACGAATCGAGCGTGGCTTGGCTCAAAAACTCTTTGAGAGAACACGGTCGGGATATCTGCCCAACGAAACCGCGCGGATACTTGCAGGACACGCCGAGAGACTTGAGAGCGAAATCGAGGCGGTGCGATCCGCTTTGCAAGTCACGCCGGACCTGGTTTCAGGTTCGGTTCGCATCACCTCGACGGATACCATCCTGCATGGCCTGGTGGCGCCGGCGCTCGGTGAGCTTCGCGCTCATCATCCATTGCTTTCGTTCGATCTGCACAGCGGCAACGAGCCAGCCAACCTGAACAAGCGAGACGCCGACATTGCTGTTCGCGCCACCAAGCGCCCGCCAGATCACCTCGTTGGCAAGCATTTGGGACCGATTCGCGTCGCCTTGTTCGCACCCGAAAGTAGCAGCATCAAGACGCTGCAAGATGCGACCAAGTCCGAGGTCGCGTGGATAGCTCCTGACGAGGCGCTGCCGGAGCATCCCTCCGTGCTTTGGCGCAAGCGTCACTTTCCAAAACTTGTCCCTGTGTACCGGGTATCGAGCATATTGACCGCAGCCGAATCGGTCGGTCTCGGCCTCGGTGTTGCCGTGTTGCCGCTGTTTCTGGCCTTGCATCGGAAAGACATGAAACAAATTTCGGAAGTACTCGACGATTGTCAGACCGAGCTTTGGCTGCTCACGCATCCGGAATCACGTCACCTTAGGCGGGTATCAACGGTCTTCGGACATCTCGCAAAAAACGTGGTGCTTCGATGAGGTTTCGGCTTATCGCAATGACAGGATTAAATTCGATTACGATCACTCGGCAGTGAATCGATCCTAGTTTCGCAGCCGTTTGCTAGTGCCGGGTATTGGCTGTGGTTTCTGACTCTGACCACCGGCAGCTTCGGGTCGGAAGCTGCCAGTCACTAATGGCTGCAACCGACCCAAAGCAATTGGTCGCGACAGGCACCTGCCTCTGAGGTTGGCAGTTTTGGTTCCATAACCGCCGCTCCGTCAACATCCAATAAAAATAAATCTGCCCCCCCTTTCCTTTAACTGCCGTCCCAGCTGCGCAACCAACTCAGCGCCGTAAGGACGATACAGCGCCGGAGTGAGGCGCTACCAGCCAGCCGCCACGAGACTTTCAGTGGTGCAAAAGAAAACCCGGATGCCGCATCGCCGCATCCGGGTTTCGATTGAAACGCGCTAGCCGATCAAACCTTGAAGCTAACCACCTGCTGTTGCAGGCTGGTAGCCAGCTTGGCCAGGTCGCGGCTGGCCAGAGCACTCTGCTCGGCGCCGCTGACCACTTCGCTAATGCTGTCGTTCAGGCTGTTGATGTTCTGGCTGATTTCATTGGCCACTGCGGTTTGCTCTTCGGTGGCGGTAGAAATCTGCGCGTTGCCATCGGCGATGCCTTCAATAGCGCCGGCGATGTGGGCCAGCACCTCACCGGACTCACGGGCATGGCTGACGCTGGTGCCGACCTGTTCGCTGGACTCGCGCATCGCACTAACCGCCTGGCGCGCACCGCTCTGCAAGGCATCGATCATGCCGCGAATCGATTCGGTGGCCCGCTGCGTGTTGCTCGCCAGACTGCGCACTTCATCGGCCACCACGGCAAAGCCGCGCCCGGCCTCGCCAGCCCGCGCCGCCTCGATCGCCGCGTTGAGCGCCAACAGATTGGTCTGCTCGGCGATGCTCTGGATCACTGACAGCACCTTGCCGATCTCGTCGCTCTGGGCATGCAGCTGGTCAATCACCAGGCCAGCGCCGCTTACCGATTGCGATAGCCGCTCGATGGCCGCCAAGTTGGCATTCACCAGCGAGCTGCCTTGACGAGCCTCCTGACTCGCGGCATTGGCGGTTTGCGCCGTATCCTGGGCATTGCGCGCCACTTCCTGCACCGCCGCGCTCATTTCATGCACCGCAGTGGCGACCATCGCCGTTTGCTGGCCCTGACCGGAAGCGGTGTGACTGACTTGATCGCTGATTGAGCTCATTTCCTCGGAGGCTGCTGCCAACTGTAGGGCTGCATCGGCCAGATGGCGGATCAAGCCTTGCAGATTTTCCAGCATGCTATTGAAAGCCCTGGCGGTCACGGCAACCTCGTCATTGCCCTGCACCGGCACCCGCAGGGTCAGATCGCTGCTGCGCTGCACCTGGCCGATGATCGAACCCAACTGCCGCAGCGGATTGATGATCGAGTGGCTGATCAATAATCCAGCAACCAGCACTATCAACACCGCCAGCGCCGAGATGATCATAAAGCTGGTCTTCATGTCCTCATACTCGGCATGGGTGGACTGGCTCAGCTTTTCGCCCTCATCCAGTTGCAGCTTGATCAGCCCTTCGAGCTCCGTACTTAACGGATCAATGCTGTCATACAGGCGCTTGACGAACGGCCCAGCCTCGGCCGTGCGCAAGCTGTCATTAGCCAGCTCAGCGAGCAATTGCGCGGTCAATTGGTCGGCACGCTGCATCAAGGACTTGACCCGATTAGCCCGCTGCTGCTCGTCGGCGGTTAGTTTGGTCGCCGCATAGGTCGCCCAGTTCTCACTAATATTCTGCTGCGCAGTATCGAAGTTCTGCCGCAACTCGGCCTTATCGAACACCCCGGCACGGTACTTGTGCGTGGCATCGACGATGCTCACCGCATAAGCATCGGAAATCACCTTGAGCTGGGCAATCGGACTCATCCGATCGGTGTACAGCTCGTTAAAGTGCTCATTCATCCTGCCGGCATTCACCAGCCCCAACACGACCACCAGGATCAACGCCAGCAGTGGCACGGCAATCAGCAACAACAGGCGCGTGCGCACACTTATTTGGCTCAACATATGGCCTCTCCAGAGTAAATTCTTATAGGTTCTGGCTATGACTGCCAGTTGTCGGTGTCGCGCCGACCATTACAGCAGTTAAAAGCAGCGCCCGCTGTATTGCATATCGCCTGCCAAGCGGTTTTCTTGAGCGGCCACAGCATTGAACGATGAGCTGACACCGCGAAGGAAAGTCTGAATTAGCCCCTGCGTTTTCAGCGCGGCTTCGCAACGGCGCAAAAAACAGCTAAAAACCTGATGCCAAGCTGCCTGTGACCACTGGCAGAGACCGGCCATAGCGGTCATAGGACGTCTACAAAACCAGAGGTGATTAACATTTTGTCCTCGTCTGACCTTATGTTTACGCTGACACTGCGCGAAAACCAGAATGCCGAGCGAGCCCGGACAGCGCTGGCAGCAGGCTGCTAGGAATCCGCATCAAGGCTTGGAGCAGGGCCTTCCTTGATCACCAGTGGAAACCAGAGCTGCGGCGGAATCGGAAGCCGGCTATGACGGCAAGCCATCACCAAGACCGGCCAATGTCCTAGGCGAACAGCAGACAGGCGCGTGTAGTCCCCATCTGCAGAGCATTCTCTCTCCAGTATCCTTCTGGCTGCCTCGCCGTCACCAGTGATGGGTATGTCACACAGCGCTAGCCCATGCGACGGTCTGCTGAGATACAAGAGAGTCTCGGTGTCAGGCCCAGGCATCCAGAGCTGCTGATTGCAATGTTTCATCTCGCTTCGTACGAACCGAGAAAATCGTTCGCTAAACCCCGTTTCGCCATCCAAGGTAGCCCAGAGCAACATGATCGGTATGAGAGCGCTGCCCTTCGTGTGCTGCGCCCGATATTCTTCAGTCCTGGCCTGGGGATGCCTTATCAGCTCCTGATAGCTGCTGTGGATGGTCGGATACTGATGATGCCTGGTGAAATTGAAGTGGTAGTAGTTCAGAAGCTCATCGCAGTAATCTCGTGCATAGCTTCGCCACTCCCTCATCATCGATAGGAACATCAAAGCACAAGTGATCTCGATGACTTGCTCGTCGGCTACAGGGGAGAGCAATGCACGATTATTCTTGATGAGTTCAGCGATGTGGAAAGCGAGTTTGGAGGCGTCATCTGGTACCTCGGAGGCGTCAAGAACTCGCAGCCCATTACCGTCTAGCTGGTGCCAGAGAATCCACAGCCCCCTCACGGCAATACGCCCTAGAATTTCAAACAGCTTGAGGTTGATGTCGATAGCGCTGTGGGAGTTGACGGAGCAGGCCAATGCATCTCGCTTTGCTGCGATCGGCAGGATTTTTTCCTCCATCAGCTCGGCCCAGATCTTTGTATGCAGATTCAGTAGCTCGTCAAAGGTCAGCCCGATGCGGGTGTGTCCGACCGAAGCAGCCTCGATGTCACCTTTGACCAGCTCCCAGGCGCGCAGAATGACCAGCTCACTGGCTCTGTAAGGGGCTTCGAGGTTGTCCTGCGCGCGTGCCCATACGAAGAGCACAGAGAGGCAGATGTACATTTGTCGCAGTGTGGCAAGCCGCTGCGGCGCTTCCTGGTTGTCGGCCTTCACAAGCCCTTCAATGAGTGCGGTGAAATGCTGAACTGAAACGTCAGGCTCGTCGAGCATCGCAATGGACTTTTGGAACCGCGACTGCAGGGTCTTGCTCACGTGCTGGTGTTGCAGCAATCCGTCAGCGAGCAAGCCCGCCATGTAATCGCCGTTCCACTCTTGGAATGAGATCCGATCAGTGCTTTCTCTGTTGATAATGCCTGTTAGGTTGTCCCTCACAGCCTCTTTCACACTACCCCCGAAGCACAGGCAGATGACGATCTTCAATGATTCGTACTGAGGGGAGATCCGCTTGGTAATGTAACCATCAAGGATTTCGTTGATTGAAGTTCGTACCCCTTGGGGTACTGCATCCCACTCGGCTCGCGTCAGGTCTCCCTGCTTGATTGTGAACAGGTAGAGCTTCTGCTCGCTGCCCTCCATGGGGCTCACGGCAGCGACGTCGACGCCGAACTGGCGCGGCCCGGTCGATGGCCGCGAAATCACGTTGAAGCCCAGCTCGCTCAACAGATCAGGTAGAACGACATCCAGCTCATTGCGTTCGCGGAGCGAGGCGAGGTACTCACGGAAGACCAGTTTCATTGCGAGCGCTTCTCATACAAGAAATTGAGGATCTGGAGCTCTAGCGTGGAGGGCTCTAGAACCGAATGCCGAGGTATCTGGAAGGTGTGCTGAATAGTGGCGAGCGATTGCTCCATGCGGCGCATCGGCCCCATTTCACCGTCGACCATGTCCTGTGGAGTTGGAAACTCCGGTATCCAGCTGGCCATCCCGCTGCCGTACAGCAGCACTTTCTCGCTGGCCAGGATCCCTATGATTGAAGACTTGCGCGCTTCCGCCATATCAATTTGCATTTCCTCACTACGTCGATGATGCTCCAACTGGCGCTCACGCTCCGAGGGCTGCAGCTCGCGGATGTGCGCGTCCCCAAGGCCTTCCAGATAATTCTGCAGTTCCCGCAATGCGTGCTGGACGGCCTTCGAAGCCGGATCGGTGGGACTTGCTGCTATCTCGTCCAGGTAGTCTGACTGCAGCCCGGAGTAGTTGATGAGAATTGGGTCGAACAGCAGGCTCTCCAGCGCCCGCCGGGTCGTACTGGTGGCGTTACGCATCAGGCTGACTATCAGGGAAGCAATGAAGAGGGGCTTTGAGAAAAAGGTGCCGAGCGCTTTGCGTGCGATGAAAAGGTAATCGCTTTCCGGTACGTCCAGCGCCTGGCTGAAATCGAACGTGAACACCCGACCCTCACTGGCTGCAAATAGGCCGCGCCTGAGTGCCAGGGCTAAGCTCAGTGACTCAGACCGAAGCCAGCGAACCACCCACCTGTCTAGTACAGCAGCGTCTCCGCTCTCAAGTTCATGCACCACAGAGGTGAAACCAGCGAGTGGTACGGCGGGGTCACCGAGGATGAGCTGCTCAACTAAGCCCTGGGCCTCCGAAGCGTCGCCTCTCCGGATTAGCCCAGCCAAGACGACGTCCAGCAACCTGACGATTTCATCCTCTGGCTGACCTGATGCCACAAGCGCAAGAAGATCGCGACGGACTTGGGCGCTGTAAACGTTGGAGGTACCCATCAATGCAAGGCCGATCGCTTTTTTGGCCGTCAAGGTGATGGGACAGGCGGATCGCTCGATCAGCCTGTACGTCGATCGTTCCAGTTCAGCCGGGGCATCCTTTTGCCAGGCAAGTGCCAGATCGAGGAGCGCGTCTCGCACGGAAGGATCGATCTCACGCTCAATCACGGCAAGTATGGTTTCGACTAGATCACCATTCGTACCCCGTACGTCAGCAGACAATTTACAGAGGGCTCTGGCTGCCTGGGCGCGCTGAGGCGCGTCACCGTTTTCGAGAAACTCAATAGCCTTGGCCAAGTAGAACGCTGCATCTGTCTGCAACCCGGCGCTGATGCATGCCTGCACGCAATGGAATCGCTCAGAAAGCAGGGAGCTCGACTCGATTAAATCCAGTAGCTCGATAGGGCGTTCAGGTGAAACTTGACACCACTTCACTGTTTCGGCGTACGGCAAATGACCGAGCATGAGGTCATCGTGAGGGATTACCCCAGCCATCATTTCAAGCAAATCTGCGCAGCTAGTTGCAATGGAGCCTAACGCCGGCAGGAGAATCTCCATGCCGAGATACACTTCGTTGTTCGAAAACCGGGGTACCTCAGGCAGAGGCAGCAAGGCGCGGAGATCGACATCCTTTGATTGATGAGCATCGATCAAGGCTTGCGAAAATGGCGCACTATCGTGCCGCCAGCTGTCCTTAAAAATCAGATCAAGCAATCTTCCTTCTGCGGCGGCTCCAACGATTTCATCTCGCGATGGGGTAGTCATCTCCGCTCCTTCCAAGCAGTCCATTGCTCAGGCGTAGCCGAGCTCGGTTGTGCGCCAGATGGTACGACCTCTACCACAAAGAGGCGAGTGGCCAGCATTGGAATGAATAGCGCCAGGTTTTCTAGAGACCGTCTTGCCTCAGAAAATCGCCTTAGACCACTGTCTGCTTTTGGCCGATCTCTGCCTGTCGTCAACATGGTCAAGTCGAATGCAATTGATTGGTCAGTGGTAATGCAATTGGGTGGTCAAGACCATGCAATTACGCAGCAGAGTGCGTAGGGCTTTGTAGGAGGGGCTTTAGCCGCGATTGCATCGATGCGGTCGCGGGCGGCAGCCGTTCCATACGGCTCGCCGCATTTCCCACATCCATGTGGGTCGCTAAAGCCTCTCCACAATTTTGCGGTGTTCCTGCTTAACCCGGATGCCCATCCGGGCGCGCTTGCATCAGCAGGGGGGCGTAGTAGTAAAGGTACAGGCCGAAGGCGCTGATCCAGCACGCGGCCGCGAGCCACAATGCCGCCTGTGGCCAGACGCCAACGAGCAGCACCCGCGCCGCCGCGCCGGCATTCAGTAGGGCGAAGGCCCAGTGCATGGCCTTCGGGGTTTTCAGGTCGCGGCCGGTGTGGCCGAGGCTGACGCGGGCGATCATGGCCAAGATCAAGCCGCTCATACCGCCGATGGCCAGGGCGTGCAGCGACTGGCTTGAGTTAGCCAATACGCCCAGATGCCAGAGCCCCAGGCCCAGGGCCGAAAGCAGCATCCAGGCAAATGCCAGGTGCAGCGACCAGAGCAAATCCACCCGCCAAATGCCCGAGTCATGCCAGCGCACCAGGCGCACTAAATGGCCCAGGCCAAAGGCGGCGAAGGGCAGGGCCAGCCACGGGCTGGGTTGCAGCGCTAGGCCGCTGGC
>JAIERD010000449.1 GCA_019747155.1 Pseudomonadaceae bacterium | reverse complement strand
CGGCGCCAGACGCGGGAAAAACACAAACAGCAGCAGCATCAAGGGCAAGGCTTGCGCCAACATCACCAGCGCCAGGCGCAGCGTCGGCCAAGGGCGCATGGCCAGGTGACTTTGTTGCAGGCCGATCAGCGCCGCCAGCAGCGCGCTGATCGGCAAGGTACTGAAAGCTGCGGCGGTCAGGCTGTCATCGAACAGGTAGGCGGTGACCACACAAAAAAAGCCTAAAAAGATCAGCACAAAGGCATCCCGCTGAGTGCGCAACTCGACCAACTTCAACACGAAGGCGGCAATCAGCAGCACCACGCCGGCATCCAAACCAATCAAGCTGCCCCGCGACAACAGCACCCCGGCACTGGCGGCCAGCATCAAACCAGCCTTGGCCCAGGCATTTGGGTAACCGGCGCGCATACGAAATATCTGCACCCGCCAGCCGGCGCAAAACAACCACAGGGCCAGCACCCAGAGCGGCAAATGGCCGATATGCGGGATGATCACCAGGGCTTGGGCGACCAGCAACCAGGTCAGGCTGATGCGCGGAATTGGCGGCTGGCTAACCGCTCGTTTTGCCCCGCTCATGGCGGACTGCCAAACAGCGCCAAGGCGCGTAAACAGGCGTCGCGCTGAGCCACGCCCGTGGCGACCGGCAACTCCAGCCCCGGCAGACGCAGGCCAAAGGCTTGTTGGCTGGCCGACAGCTGCAAGACCCAATGACAGAGTTTCGACAGCCGCGTCTCAAGGTCGCCACCCAACTGGTTAAAGTCGAGCCAGATATCGCGTCCGGCCAGGGCAGCAAAATCCTTGACCAGTAAGCCCTGACCACGGGAATAGGCTTTCCAGTGCAGGCGCTTTTTCGAGTCGCCGGGCTGATAACTGCGCAGCCCCTGAAAATCATCACTGCCTTGGCCACGAATGCGCGCGCCGTCTTCTTCCTCAGCGGCGCCCCCACCGGCATTGGCCGGCAAGTCGGCGGCGATTGGCCGTGGATAGACCAGCAACGCCTGATCTAGATCGAGCCAACTCCAGCTAACCAAAACCCCTAGTGGAAAGCGGCTTTCCACCCGCAGGCGACCGGGCCGTAACCAGCCGCGCTGGCTGGCCAGCAGACGCAACTCACAGCCGCTAACGCCCGCAGCGGCCACATCCAATACGTGCAGATCGCTGGCATTCCAACCCAAGGCAATCGCCTGATGACCGCGATTGCCGCTGAGCAACTGCAGGCGAAAACAGCCGTGCTCGCCGACAAACACCGGGTTGGCGCCCAGCGCTTTAACCGTCAAACCCGCTAGGTTGCGATAGGTGTGCAGGATCGCCACGATAAACAACGAGGTGAGCAAAAAAGTCAGGCTGTAGGCAAGGCTGTTTTGATAGTTGATTGCCGCCAGCAACATCAGCAGCAAGACCACGGCGAAGGCCGCCCCGGTTCGGCTGGGGATGATGAAAATCCGCCGTTGATTGAGCAGCACGCTCGCCGCCGGTGGAATGCGTTTAACCAGCCAGCGATTCCAGCGCGGTTTTATTTGCGCGGCGAAGATCACAATGCCGGGACTTCGCGCAATAACCACTGCACCAGCGCGCCACCGCCGTGTCCGGCCGGGTCCGCGACTTCACGCAAGCGGTGGCCAACCACCGAGGGCAACACCGCTTGAATATCCTCCGGGATCACATAATCGCGCCCGGCCAAAAACGCCCAGGCTTTGGCAGCGGCCAACAAGGCCAAGCTGGCCCGTGGCGACAAGCCCCAGGCGAATTGCGGCTGGGTCCGGGTCGCCTCAACCAGGCGCAGCAGGTAATCGACCAGTGCATCGCTGGCCCGCACCTTGGGCACTTCGGCTTGAATCAGGGCCAACTCGGCATGCCCCAGCAACGGCTGAATACGCGGCAACAAGCCACGGCGTGACTCGCCGAGCAATAGGGCTTTTTCTGCTGCCTGAGCTGGATAACCCAACGACAGGCGCATCAAAAAGCGGTCCAGCTGCGACTCGGGCAAGTTGAAGGTGCCACCCGAGCTGGCCGGATTTTGCGTGGCAATTACAAAGAACGGATCAGGCAGCGGCCGGGTCGCCCCCTCGATGGTCACCTGGCCCTCCTCCATGGCTTCCAGCAAGGCGCTCTGGCTTTTTGGGGTGGCGCGATTGATCTCATCGGCCAGCACCAGTTCGGCAAAAATCGGCCCCGGATGAAACACAAACTGACCGTTGTCTTTGTTGAAGACCGAGGTGCCAAGAATGTCGCCAGGGAGCAGATCGGAGGTGAACTGAATCCGCTGAAAACTCAAGCCCAGCACCCGTGCCAAGGCCTGGCTAAGGGTGGTTTTGCCCATGCCGGGCAAGTCTTCAATCAGCAAATGCCCGCGCGCCAGCAAACAGCTCAGCGCCAACCGCACCTGCGGCTCTTTGCCCAACACCACCTGATTCACCGCCTGGATACAGGCTTCTAGTTTGCTGCGCATGGGGCTTTCCTTGAAGGGCGTGGGTCGATGCTACTGGCTTGGGGTGGCCGGGCAAAGTAGGCGGCAATATTTGCTGGCTAAATTCTGCCGCGCCGCCCCAGGCCCGCTCACTGGCTTGGAGCTGGTTATGCAACTAGTTTTAACAATGATGAAGTTTCCAGCAGTGCTTTGTCGGATAGCAGTGCCCCAGTCAAAACAGCAAAGGAGCGTCCTCGATGATCAATTCCAACAAAAACATTCGCCGGTTTGGGCTGCTGGCATTACTGGCTAGCGTCTCGGCCTGCCAAAGCAATCAGCAATTTATTGCCGCCAACCAGGACGCCGCCATGAAAGCTGCGACCACCCGTGCCGCCTTTGAACTGAACTGCAAAACAGTAACGCCGAGTATTCTGTCTAGCAAAGTGGTGCAGCTGCGCTTTGGCTATGCCCGCACCGAGTACACCGTGGGCGTACGCGGTTGTGGCAAGCAGGCGGTCTATATTGCCGTGTGCTTGGACAGTGACACCTGCAATGCCCTGAGTGATACCGCACGTTTGGGCGAGTATTAATCGAGCAAGCGTCCAAGCGGTCGCAGTTAAGGTAACTGAGGACGACTGGGCGCTTCGCCGGCTTAGAACTGCTGACTAAAGACTTTCTCGCGCCACTGCGGTGTGCGCAGCAGTTGCAGCAGTGCGGTTTCCAACAACTCCAGGCTGATGTTGCTGGTATCTGGATGGCAACCCATAGCGCGCAAGGTGCTGAGAAACACCAGCGCCGGCTTACCCAGCGCTGGCCCGGCAGAGGCGTTCAGGGCCTCGGCGGTACGGGTATCGGAAACCCATAAATCAAAGCGCTTATGCGCCAGCATATTCGGCCCCAGCTTGGCGCTACTGACCTCAACCACGTTAAAGCCACGGCTGAGCAGGTATTCGCCGACACCACTGCCCAGGTAACTGGCCACCGAATAGGGCCGGGCATCCTCCAGCGTTTGCAAGTTCACGGTTTGCCCAGGCGCTGCGTAAAAACCATAACGACTGACCACCAGCGGACTGATCCAACGCAGACCGGTTTCCCGCTCTTGGCTGCGCTCAATTGGGAAGACGCAGGTTCCGGGCCGGGTGTTGGCCATCATCAAAGCCCGTTTCAATGGTAATACCTCAATACTGTAAGGCACGCCCGCCCGAGCGAAGAGTTCTTTGATCAACTCAATGGTCGGTCCTTGCAGCGGTGTTTGTTGTGCATCGACCCAGGGCGGTTCGTCGAAGGTCAGCAGTTTGATGGGCGTTTGATCGGCCATGCTCAGGTCGCCCCACAGACTGGCCAGCAACACCAAGGCCCGCAGCCAAAACCGCTGGCGGCCTGGCCGCCGTGCTACTGCCATTTGCGAATCGCCTCGGGGTAACTCAGGGTTTGTCCGGGCGGCTGTTCATCGGCCTTGGGTGCTGGCGCACCGGGTTGTGCCAGCCAGTAAGCGGCATCCCTTGGCTCGCCCAGGCGCGGTTCGCACTGCTGCATCTGGCCACGTTCGGCGATGCGCGCCAACTCCAGATCCATTTTGCTGGCGAGGTTGTGCAGGCTGCTGATCACGCTTTGCCGGCCATCCACCAGCGGGCCTAACTCTTGCCACCACAAGGGTGCGAGGGAGGCGTAGTCCGGCACATTGGTACCGGTTGGCGTCCAGACATCGCGGGCGTGACTGCGATAAAACTCCACCAGGCCGCCCAAGCGCGGCGCCGCTTCAGTCATGGCCGCCGATTGCACATCGGAGATACGAATGGGCGTCAGACCAACCAGGGTTTTACGCAGCGACAAGGTTTTGGACACGGTGAATTGGGCATACAACCAGGCGGCCGCTTGCCGGTCAGCAGCGGTGTTTTTCAGCAAGGTCCAAGCGCCGGTGTCCTGATAGCCAGACTTCATCCCAGCTTGCCAATAGGCCCCGACCGGCGACGGTGCCACGCGCCAACGGGCGCTGCCATCGGCATTTGCCAGTGCGCCGCCGGGCTTTAACAGCTCAGGCACAAAGGCGGTATACCAAAAGATCTGCTGGGCGATCTGGCCTTTTGGCACCCACTCGGCGGAACTGTTGAAGGTCATTTGCCGCGCCTCGGGCGGGGCGTATTTATCCAGCCACTCCTTGTATTTAGTCATGGCGTAAATGGCCGCCGGGCTGTCGAGCGCGCCGCCACGGCTCACCGAGGCGCCGACCGGGTGACAGTTTTCCACCCGAATCCCCCAATCATCCACCGGCAAACCATTGGGCAAACCCTTGTCACCAACCCCGGCCAACCCCAGCCAGGCATCGGAGAAACGCCATCCCAGCGATGGGTCGTGACTGCCGTAATCCATGTGGCCCCACACCTGTTTACCATCCAGTTCACGTACATGCACCGAGAAGAACTCGGCAATGTCCTCATAGGCGGTCCAGTTTTGCGGCACCGCCAGTTCGTAGCCGTAGCGCTGTTTAAAGGCGCGCTGCAACTCGGGGCGACTGAACCAATCTTGCCGGTACCAGTAGAGGTTGGCGAACTGCTGATCGGGTAATTGGTAGAGTTTGCCGTCCGGGCCGCTGGTAAAGCGCAAGCCCATAAAGTCGGCCAGATCCAGAGTTGGCGAAGTCACCGCGCGGCCCTCGGCCTGCATGTAATCGGATAACACCAAGGTCTTGCCCATGCGAAAGTGCGCGCCGATAAAATCGCTGTCATTCACATAGGCATCGTAGAGCGGCAGGTCGGTTTGCATCTGCGCCTGGAGTTTTTTCACCACGTCGTCTTCGCCGGTAATTTCATGCACCACGTCAATCCCGGTGATCTGCGCAAACGCCCGCGCCAGCACGTTGCTTTCATATACATGGGTGCCGATGTTTTCCGACACCACCCGAATATGCAGGCCGCGATAGGGCGCAGCGGCGCGAATAAACCAGCTCATCTCCGCCAACTGTTGCTCGCTGCTGAGGGTTGAGGGTTGAAACTCACGGGCAATCCAAGCCTGGGCTGATTGCAGTTGCGCCGCCGGCAGCTCGCTTGGCGTGCTGGCCGAGACTGAGGCGGCGCCAACCTCACCGGCCGCCCATAACCACAAAGCCAACGTTTTACGCAGGTACACGGCAGGCAAAGACTGCATAGAGAGCGACGCCCTTAATCCAAATGGTAAAACCGTTGAGCGTTATGGCTTGAATATAGCTGCAGATTGCCGACCTCGACAGCGTGTCAGCATGGCCCACTACAGGCTAAGAACCAGCCTTTGCCGCAGACCCCCGCGTTACGCCCTGGCGCGTTTGAAACTGCGGGTCGAAGACAGTGATGTCGTTCGCTGCGCTCGACCCTGACGGGAGCGGCACTGTCGGCAAGGACGGGCGGGCAGTCAGATCAGTCTGTCGGCCGCAGTCGGGTCGGCCAGCCATCCGGATGGCGACTTGTTTTAGTCTTTAGCGGCAGCGGGCTCTACATGGGGAGTGCCGATCCAGTCCTTAAGCAGGCTGTAGGCCACCGCCAGCAAGGTCGGGCCGAGGAACAACCCCATAAAGCCAAACGCCAGAATGCCGCCAAATACCCCGAGCAACACCACCACCAAGGGTAAGTTGCCGCCGCGGCTGATCAGGTAAGGCTTGAGTACGTTATCGACGCCACTGACGATCAGCGTGCCCCAGATGCCGAGAAACACCGCCATGCCATATTCGCCCTTCCAGGCCAGCCAGGCCGTGGCCGGTATCCAGATCAGCGGCGGACCCATCGGGATCAGGCTAAAAACAAAGGTCAGCATGCCCAGCAGGATGGCCCCCGGCACGCCGGCAATCATAAAGCCGATCAAGGCCAGCACCGCCTGCGCCGCAGCGGTGCCGATCACACCATTCACTACCCGTTGCACAGTGCCGGCCACCAAGTGCAAATAGTGGCCAGCCCGCTCACCGATCAAGCGCTCCAGCAAAGCATGGACAAAGTGCGCCAACGCCGGGCCGTCACGGTAAAAAAAGAACACCAGCACCAGGCTCAGTATCAGTTCCAGCATGCCACCGCCAATCTGTGCGCTGCGCGCCAGTAACCAGTTACCCACCTCGCCCAGATAAGGTCGAACACTGGCAAACAAGGCGGCGCCCTGCTGGTCAATGGTGTTCCAGATGCCCACCAACCGTTCCCCCACCAGCGGCACAGCAGCCAACCAGACGGGAGGCTCGGGCAAACCATCGACCTGCACATCCTTGATAAAGGCCACGGCGCTCTGGATATGGTCGGCCAAATTAAAGCCCAGCCACACCAACGGCAGCGCCAACGCCACCATCCAGGCCAGGGTCAGCAACAGCGCCGCTTGGGTCACGCTGCCGCGCAACAGGCCAGTGAGCAGGCGCATCAGCGGCCAACTGGCAAATGCCAATACTGCTGCCCAAAACAAGGCGGACCAGAACGGCGCCAGCACCAAAATGCACGCGCCTAACAATGTCAGCAGCAAAATCTGCCCCAACAGGCGGTCGTTATTGAACATCAAGACTTGCTCCGTGCAAAAAATAAAGCCGCTGTTATTACCGACTGAACCAAGCGCAACAGTTGAACTGCGCCACTGTGCGCAACTCTACTCACGCAGCAGTTTAATGCTCAGCCCAGCTGCCGAACTGTCGCCCAGTTGCAGGCGTGTGGCGCGCACCCCTTGGGCACTTAATGCGTCGAGCCAAGCGCCGGCATGGGCACCGCTGAGACTGACGCGCAAAGTGCTGTCCATTTGCAGGCTGCGCACCAGCAATGTGACCCACTGGGGGGTGGGCTCGCCAGTCAAATGCGCCTGCACCAGCTCACCACTGCTCTTGAGCTCACGCAATAAGGTCGCCGGACTGGGTAATAGTTCACCCAGCGGTGCACTCGCGTTCAATTGCTCGACGTGCAAATACGCCCGGCGATTGCCACGGGTGATGCCATACAGCGCCAACAGGCTGTCTTGCAATGGCGGCGCCAGGCGCAGCAGCGCATAGCTTTGCTGATCGTCACCACCGTTCAACTGGGCATTGGCAAACACATTATTGGCCCACAGGGTGCTTGAGCCGCAATCGCGGCCCTGACACCAAAACAGCAACTGTGCGCCCTGCTGTTGCAGGTTGGCTCGCGCGGCATCGAAGGCCTCGCTGCTGCTGTGCTCGGCGGGCAAGGCGTAGGTCAAGGCGGTCAGTTGACCCAAGGTGGCGACTTGCGCCTCCATACGCAATTGACCATTGATACGGCGGATGGAGCCCGCCGGAAAGACCCGCTCCTGGCCACTGCTTTGACTGAAATCGACAATTTCGGCCCGGGCAAAACGTGGCAACACCGACAAATCCTGGCTGTCGGCAACATCGGCCGCCGCTGCCAAGCCCGTCCACAGCAGCAAACCCAGGGTGCTGAATAGGCGCATTCGGCCCCTCAACGGGTGACTATCGATTGCGCGGCTTTAACCACCGTCGCCGCATCCGCTTCACGCTGTGGCACCAGCAAACCACGTTGCACTGCCGGACGTTCGGCCAGCGCCGCCATCCAACGCTGCAAATGCGTGAGGCCATCGACCGCGACGCCAGCCCAGTCATGCACCCGCACCCAAGGGTAGGTGGCGATATCGGCGATGCTGTATTCGCCGGCCAAGTACTCGACCTCGGCTAAACGGGTGTCGAGCACTTCATAGAGGCGGCGGGTCTCATGCTGATAGCGCTCAATCGGGCCTTGGAGTTTTTCCGGGTAATAGCGGAAGAACACATTGGCCTGACCTTGCATCGGGCCGACCCCGCCCATCTGGAACATCAGCCACTGGATCACTTGCGAGCGGCCTTTGACATCGCTGGGCATTAGCTGGCCGGTCTTCTCGGCCAGGTACAGCAGAATCGCGCCGGACTCGAACACCGCAAAATCACCGTTGTCCCGATCGACAATCGCCGGAATGCGGCCATTCGGGTTGATCTTCAGATAATCGGCGGCTTTTTGCTCTTGCTGATCAAAGCGCAGGGCATGCACTGCATAGGGCAGCCCCAGCTCTTCCAGGGCGATTGAGACTTTATGGCCGTTGGGCGTGGCTGCGGTATAGAGATCGATCATGACAGGCTCCTCTGACAATTCGCCCGAGCCTGCGCAGTTGCCCAGCGCAAGTCAAGGCGCGGCGAACAAGCGATTGAAACAGTCTGCTACAGGTCGGACACCGGCCTCATCAATCGAATGCGAATATCAGACCGTGGCAAAGAACCGATTAAAGCAGTCTGCGACGGCCTGAGCGCCCGCCTCGTCATCCAAATGCAGGTGATGACCACCGGGCAAGGAATGCAACTCGAAAGGTAACTTTTCCAACAATTGAGTCACTCCGGGCTGCGCTTGCAACATGCCTTGCTGGGCCAACACCAGGCTAACCGGGCACTGCACGCTTTGCACAAAACTATGGGCATGGGCCAGGGTCAGGCGCAGCGGCGACGGCAGCGTCAGACGGGCATCGGTGCGCCAGGTATAACCGCCGGGCACCGGCATCAAGCCGCGCCCGGCGAGCAACTCAGCGGCCTCTAAGCTCACCGCGCCAACCCCCTGCATACGCGCCGCCACAGCCCGCTCAAGTTGCGCATAGACCGGTTTGCTTTTGCCGGCCAATGCCAGCTGCGCCTTGAGGGCTTCACCGAGTTTGGTCGGGGCGCTGTCGGCCTCGCCAGTGTAGGGAATCAGTCCATCGATCAACGCTAGGCGCTCGACCCGCTCGGGCATGGCGGCGGCCAGCAGCACCGATACGATGGCGCCCATCGAGTGACCAAGCAGCGAGAAGCGCTGCCAGCCGAACTGCTCGGCCACCTGCAACACGTCATGCACATAGTCCCAGATCGCATAGCTGCCACCGGCTGGGCGGTGGTCGGAGTGGCCATGGCCGGCCAGATCCAGCGCCACGATACGCAGGCCTTTGAGCTTGGGCGCCAGCCGGGCATAGGTCATGGCGTTATCCAGCCAGCCATGCAGGGCTATTACCGGCAGACCATCCTCCGGGCCAAACAAGTGCGCGGCCAACTCAATATGCGGCAAGCGCAGGCGGATTTCTTCGAATGCAGTGCTCATGCGGGCTCCTGCTGGGTGGCCCAGCGCGTGAAGATTTTTTTCAGTAACTCGGCGGTGTCTTGCGGGCGCTCCAGCGGAAACATATGGCCGCCCGGCACGCTCAGGTACTCGCCCTGCGGCACATGCCGCAACGAGCGCGCATGGTGCGGCATCACCACCCGGCTATGCCGGCCGCGAATCATCGCCAGCGGCACCTGCAACTGCTGCGGCCGACCTGGGCTGGTGTGCGGCACGCTGCGGTAAATGTCGATCTCGGTCTGCGGGTCAAAGCGCAAGCGCAGCCCCGCGCCATGCGCTTGCAAACCGTGCAACAGGTAAGCGTCCAGGCACTCCGGGTCGAAGCGCTTGAACAAGGTTTTGCCGGCAAAATAGCGGCGTGCCTCCTCATGATCAGCAAAGGCTTCGCGCCGGCCGAGCGTACGGCCAGCCGGAGTAATCCGGTCAATAAAACCAAAGCGCTTGGCGGCGCGAATCACCAGGCGATCGGCAAAGGTCAGTACCGGCGAATCGAGCATCACCACCCCGCGATACAGCTCCGGATGACGCAGCGCCGCGTGGTAATGCAGCACCCCGCCGAGGGAGTGCCCGACCCCCAGC
>JAIERD010000404.1 GCA_019747155.1 Pseudomonadaceae bacterium | reverse complement strand
GACACCGTCAGCCGCCAGGGCGGTGATGAGTTTGTGCTGCTGCTGGCGCAAGACAAGTACGCCGAGGACGCGGCCCTGACCGCCGAGAAAATTCTCACCGCGTTGGCAGCGGTGCACCTGCTCGATGGCCACGAGTTGCTGGTCACCGCCAGTATTGGCATCAGCTCCTATCCGGGCGATGCGCTCAACGCCGAGGCGCTGATCAAACACGCCGACACCGCCATGTACCAAGCCAAGGAGCTGGGGCGTAATACCTATCAGTTTTTTACCCCGGACATGAACAACCAGGCGATTGAACGGCAGCTGATCGAAAACCAACTGCGCCATGCCCTGGGGCGCAACGAGTTCATGCTGCATTACCAGCCCAAGATCAATCTGCGCAGCGGGGTGGTTACCGGCACCGAGGCCTTGTTGCGCTGGAATCACCCGCAGTTGGGGCTGTTGTTGCCGAGCCGCTTTGTGCCCATCGCCGAAGACTGCGGACTGATTGTCGAGATCGGCCATTGGGTCTTGCAGGAGACCTGCAGCCAGGCGCAGCGTTGGCGCACCGCCGGGCTTAGGTGCGCGAGCATGGCGGTGAATATTTGCGCGGGGGAGTTTCGCCACCCGCAATTTACCGCCGCCGTCAGTGCGGCGCTGCAAGCCAGCGGACTCAACGCCTGCGAGCTGCAGCTGGAAATTCGCGAAAGTACGCTGATGGGCGAAGCCGAACTCAGTGCGCAGATCTTGGCGCAGCTGAGTGCGCTGGGCGTGCAGTTAGCGGTGGACGAGTTCGGCAGTGGCTATTCGAGCCTGAGCCAGCTGGCCCAGTTTCCGCTCAGTGTGCTGAAAATTGATCAGTCGTTTGTGCAAAAACTCGACTCGCCAGGCGATGATCGAGTGATCGTCAGCGCCTTGCTGGCCATGGGCAATAGCCTCAAACAACGGCTGGTCGCCGAAGGCATAGAAACCCACGCGCAACTGGCGTTTTTACAGGCCCAGCACTGCGCGGAGGGCCAGGGTTATTTGTTCAGTCCGCCGCTGGCGGCGGAGCAAATGACCCTGCTGCTGGCGCGCGGGCGCATCGAGTTACCGTGAGTGGGGCAGCGGTCTATTAATGCACCGCCGGTGCGGCAAACAACTCGGCGTAATCGTTGTTCACTGCCGCATAGCATTCACAGGCGACGCTTTCCAAGCCACCGCGTGACAGCACGTTAATCTTGCCACGGCTGTAGTGAATCAGCCCTTGTTGCTGCAAGGCACCGGCGGCGATGGTCACGGCGCTGCGTTGCACGCCGAGCATCTCGGCGAGAGACTGATGGGTCAGGTAAAAGTGCTCGGCATGCGCGCGGTCGTGGCTCATCAACAGCCAGCGCGCCAGCCGTGCCGGTACTTCATGGAAGCGGTTGCAGGCGGCGGTTTGCGCCAGTTGCGCGAGCTGCATATAGAGGTAGCGATTGAGGGTGCGCAGCAGCGCCGGATTGCTCGGCAGTTCCAGGCGGAACTGGCTGGCGGTGATCCGCAGCGCGGTGCCGGCGCCGAGCACTAAGGCCCGCAGAGGCACCCGGTTGACGCCCAGCGCGAGCATGCCACCGAGCATACCTTCGTTGCCAATCAGGGCCATTTCCAGCGGTGGATGGCCATCGGTTAAGGCCACCAGCGAGATAAAGCCAGTAAGTGGAAAGTACAGCTGACGAAACGGCTGGCCACGCTCGCAGAGGATGCTGCCGCACTGCAGATTGACCAGCTCGCAGCGCTGCAAGAGGCTGTGCCGGTATTTATGCGGCAAGTGCTCGATCAGTTGATTAAGCACGGGTAGTGAATCGGCGCCGGACATGCTCGGGTCCCGCCGCACAGAATCAGCCAAGGTCTGGCGCGTGCGGGGTGCGGTGACCAGCGCGCTATTGCAGCCTGCGGCATCACACCTGCTGCGGTCTGTACGCTAAGACACAAAGTGGCCGCTGGCTTTGAGCGGCTTTAAATTCTCGGCCTTGCTTTTGTTGTTGTGGCTGTAGGGCAGCAAGCGGTCGTTTTCTTGTTTGACCACGGCGTAGCACTCGCAACTGAGCGCTTCCAGCTCCTCGCGGTCGAGGATGCTGATATGGCCACGGCAATAGTCGATCACCCCGAGTTTTTGTAACTTGCCGGCGGCCTCGGTGACGCCCTCGCGGCGCACCCCAAGCAGATTGGCGATCAGCTCCTGGGTCACGCTGAGCTGGTTGTCCGGCAGTCGATCAAGGGACAGCAGCAACCAGCGGCACAGTTGCTGGTCGATGGCGTGATGGCGGTTACAGACCGCAGTCTGCGACATCTGGGTGATCAGCGATTGGGTATAGCGCAACAGCAACAGCATCAGCTCGGAGTGTTGGTTGAATTCATCTTTAAGCTTCTGCCCCGGCAAGCGATAGGCCGCGCCGCTGCTTTGCACGATGGCGCGGCTGGGGGTGCTTTCACCGCCCATAAATAACGCCACCCCGACCAGGCCTTCGTTACCGACCATGGCGATGGCGGCCGAGGCGCCACTTTCGGTCACATAGAGCAGTGAAACAATCGCGTCAGTGGGGAAGTACACATGCCGCAAGGTGTCGCCGGATTCGTACAAGACCTGGCCCTGCTGCAGCGTTACCAATTCAAGTTGTGCGAATAAACGGTCTTGAATTTCTGTGGGTAACGCTGCCAATAAATGATTTCGTTGCGGAGTCATACTGCTCACCATCCTGTGGGCTGGAGGAAGTTCTCCTTCAATGAGACAGCCTATTGACGATTGAGTGCCCTATCTGCGCGATAACGCACATACCCGCGTCTACGACGGCGCTGCCCGGCGATAAATAACTGCGCCTATGTGTGCTGGCGTACCGAGTCTGGCCACCGAGGCGTTTACTCTGAGGCCATGCTGATCGCAGCCAGCGATCAAGTCTGTGCTTGGGAGATCAACCTCATGTTGCAAACCATCGCGGTCATCTTGCTGATTCTGTGGATTCTAGGGCTGGTTTCGTCCTACACCATGGGTGGGCTTATTCACATCCTGCTGGTCGTGGCCATCGTCATGATACTGGTGCGGGTGATTCAAGGACGCCGCATTGTTTAGCGGCGCGGCAAGCGTTAGCGGAGGATGTATATGAATGGATTAACCAGTTTGGCCATCGTGCTGATGATCGCCGGCGGCCTCGGTTTGGCCTACGGCGGTTTCAGTTACACCAAGGAAACCCACACCGCCGACGTCGGCGCGCTGCATCTGTCGGTGGACGAAGAGCAGCGGGTGAATATCCCTATGGGCGTCGGCCTCGGCGCACTGCTGCTGGGCGGCGTGCTACTGGTCGTGGGTCGAAAGCGCTAAGCGCATAAGCCTGCTCAGGGTTGCACCAGAATTATTTTTTAAGCGTTGTTAATTGTTCGATCCTTAGAGGTAACACCATGAAAAAGCTGCTGATTACGGCTTGCTGTTTGTTGAGCCTGGCCGGATGTGCGAGTGAATACATCATCGCCACCAACGATGGCAAAATGATCACTACCAACGAAAAGCCCGAGCTGGATGAAGAAACCGACATGCTCCACTACCAGGATGAAGAAGGTCGCGACCAGCAAATCCAGAAGTCTGAAGTGAAACAAATGATCGAGCGTTAAGCGCTCCCGTCACCGTGCAGAACCTCTGCTCGACATGACTGTCGAGCAGGCCTAAAAAACCGGACATTCGCGTCCGGTTTTTTTAGGCCTGTTGATTGGCCCGCAGCGCCGTTACTTCAGGCGCATATCATTGGTCACCGAGTTGACCCCTTTAATCGTGCGCGCCACAGCGACCGCCTGGTCGATATCGGCTTGCGAGTTCACATAGCCGCTGAGCTGCACCTTGCCTTTGAAGGTTTCGACATTAATTTCCGTCGCCTTCAGCTCGGGGTCATTCAGTACTGCGGTTTTAACCTTGGTGGTAATCACCGCGTCGTCGACGTATTCGCCAGTGCCTTCTTGACCGGCGGTTGATGCGCAGGCCGTCAAACTGGCCAAAACCGTGAAGCTGGCAATCGCCAATGTGCGGCGCAATAGAGAGTTAGACATGCTGTGCTCCTTGAATTTGCGATGACGCGCCGGGCAAGCCGGGATGGTTGCTCGCGGTCGTCGCGCCGCTCGCAGTTGCCGGTCGGCGCCATTCAAGAGTCGCGTATTGCACTGCCTGGGTCGGTGCGCTGGGGCACATAAGGCCGCGCCGCGCGGGAGGTGCGGATAGCCACATTGGGCTGGCGCGGAAAATGTCCGCATTCGCCAAGCTCAAGGCTTGCTTCAGCAGGCGGGATGATATTCTTATGCGGGTCAAAGGGATCATTGGCACAACGGGCCTTGCAGGTGAGGTTCCGGCAGGCGGCTATGTCCCGGTTACCTATTGAAGACCGATTCCGTAGGGTGGGTTTCAGCCCACCGCCCCCTGAGCGCCGCAATATTGGTGGGCTAAAGCCCACCCTACGCAAAACCAATCGCCGACAATGCTGCCTCGCGGGACGAAATGGATAGGATGGTGCAGGTTTTGAGCAGGCAGCCGCGATCCACAGTGACACTCAGCAACTGCGTGACCCAGTCCGGCTTTTGCGCAACAGGCCGATTCCGTAGGGTGGGCTTCAGCCCACCGCCCCCTGAACGCCGCAAAAATGACCCATTCATCTGCCACCAGGCAATGCCTGATGGCTTCAAAAGCTACGGAAAACTCCAACACCCATGGCCATCAAGAAATCAGAGCTCTACTCGTCCCTTTGGGCCTCCTGCGACGAATTGCGTGGCGGCATGGACGCCAGCCAATACAAGGACTACGTACTGTTACTGCTGTTTATCAAGTACGTCAGCGACAAATACGCCGGCCAACCCTTTGCGCCCATCACCATCCCGGCGGGTGCCGGTTTTGCCGATATGGTGGCGCTCAAGGGCAAGAGCGACATCGGCGATCAGATCAATAAGAAAATCATCGCGCCGCTGGCCGAGGCCAACAAGCTGTCCGACCTGCCGGATTTCAACGACGCCAACAAGCTTGGCACCGGCAAGGAAATGGTCGAGCGCCTCACCAACCTGATCGCCATCTTCGAAAACCCGGCGCTGGATTTCTCGAAGAACCGCGCCGAGCACGACGACATTCTCGGCGATGCCTACGAATTTCTGATGCAGCATTTCGCCAAGGATTCAGGCAAGAGCAAGGGCCAGTTTTATACCCCTGGCGAAGTCAGCCGGGTGATCGCTAGCATCATCGGCATTGGCGCGGCGCAAACCAGCAGCGATACCAGCGTATATGACCCGACATGCGGGTCGGGCTCGCTGCTGCTCAAGGTCGCCGATGCGGCCGGTACGCCGGTCACCCTCTACGGCCAAGAGAAGGATTCAGCCACCAGCAGCCTGGCGCGCATGAACATGATCCTGCACAACAACCCCACCGCACTGATCGCCCAGGGCAACACCCTGACCAGCCCGGCCTTCACGCTCAAGGCGGGCAATTGTGACCTGCTCAAGAGCTTCGACTATGTGGTGGCCAATCCACCCTTTTCAGACAAGCGCTGGAGCACCGGGCTAGATCCGCTCAACGACCCTTACAACCGCTTCGAGACCTTCGGTGCGCCGCCGGCCAAGCAGGGTGATTACGCCTATTTGCTGCACATCATCCGCTCGCTGAAAAGCCACGGCAAAGCCGCCTGCATTCTGCCCCACGGTGTGCTGTTCCGTGGCAATGCCGAGGCCGAGATCCGCCGTAACCTGATCCGCCATGGCTATATCAAGGGCATCATTGGCCTGCCCGCCAACCTGTTCTACGGCACCGGCATTCCGGCCTGCATCATCGTCATCGACAAGGAGCACGCGGCCGGGCGCAAGGGCATCTTTATGCTCGACGCCAGCGCGGGCTTTCTCAAGGACGGGCCCAAGAACCGCCTGCGCGAGCAAGACGTGCACAAAATCGTCGACGCCTTCGCCCGGCAGGACGACAGCGAGCCGCGCTACGCCCGCATGGTTGGTTTCGACGAGATCGAGAAGAACGACTACAACCTCAATTTGCCGCGCTATATCGACAGTACCCAGGCCGAAGACCAGCAGGACATCGAAGGCCATCTCAAGGGCGGCATTCCGGCCGCTGATATCCAGGCCTTGGCCCGTTACTGGACGGTCTGCCCGCAACTGCAGGCCGCGCTGTTCAGCGCCAACCGCCCCGGTTACTTCGACCTGGCCGTAGACAAGGCCAGCATCAAGACCGGCATCTACGATCACCCGCAATTCGCCCGCTTTATCGCCGGTATGGCCAAGCATTTTGACGACTGGCGCGTACAGACGGCGAAAACCCTCAAGGCGCTGCAGCCGGGCTTCCACCCCAAACAGCTGATCCATGCGGTCGCCGAAGGCCTGCTGCAGCACTACCAAGACCAGCCGCTGATCGATGCCTATGACGTCTACCAGCACTTGCTGGATTACTGGGCCGAGGTGCTGCAGGACGACGCCTACCTGATCGCCGCCGACGGCTGGCAGGCCGAGACGTATCGCATTATCGAGAAAGACAAGAAGGGCAAGGAAAAGGACAAAGGCTGGGCCTGCGACCTGCTGCCCAAACACCTGATCGTCGCCTGCTACTTCGCCGCCGAACAGGCGGCCATCGAGCAGACCAGTGCCGAGCTGGAAGCAGTCAGCGCCGCCCTGGCCGAGCTGGAGGAAGAACACAGCGGCGATGAAGGTGCGTTCGCCGACTTCGACAAGCTCAATGCCGCCGCCGTAAAGGCGCGCAGCAAAGAAATCGGCAAAAGCGCAGACGCCGCCGAGGAGCTGGCCGTGCTCGCGCAATGGCAGGCGCTGGCCACAAAAGAGGCCGCGCTGAAAAAGCAGCTCAAGGAATTGGACGTGGAGTTGGATGCCAAGGCCTACGCCCAGTACCCGCAACTGAGCCCAGCGCACATCAAGCAACTGGCCGTGGACGACAAATGGCTGGCCACCCTGCAAGCCGCCGTCAGCAACGAGATGGACCGCGTCAGCCGGACCCTGACCCAGCGCGTGAAGGAGCTGGCCGAGCGCTATGAAACCTCATTGCCACAATTGACCAGTCGCGTCAGCGAACTGGAAGCCAAGGTGGCGGCGCATCTGCAGAAGATGGGGTTTGTATGGAGCTGAAGCCGGGGTACAAACAGAGCGAGGTTGGGGTGATACCGCAGGATTGGCGTTACTTGCCAATCACAAAACTTGCTCGTCTTGAGAGCGGCCACACGCCGAGCAAACGTAATTCGAGTTATTGGGGGGGCACTGTCAATTGGATTTCCCTGTTTGATACTCAGGGATTATCAAGGAATGAGATATTAGCTACCGAAAGAACAATAACTAAAGAGGGGCTGAGTAATTCTTCGGCGAGGCTCCTGCCCACCGGGACTGTTGTGTTTTCGCGTACTGCGACCGTGGGAAAAACGTCAATTATGGCCTCGCCCATGGCAACAAGCCAAGATTTTGCGAATTATATTTGCGGTCCTGGTTTGTATAATGTTTATTTGATTTATCTTTTTCGCAGCATGGGGCTTACTTGGAAGTCTCTTATGGCAGGTAGTATTCACAATACTATTTATATGCCGACATTTAAGGCGTTGAATATTGTAGTCCCCCCGCTTCCTGAGCAAAAAGCCATCGCCGAAGCATTGAGTGATGCGGATGCGCTGATCGAGTCACTGGAACAACTGCTAACCAAAAAGCGCCAGATCAAACAAGGTGCGATGCAGGAGCTTCTTACCGGCCAGCGGCGCCTGCCGGGATTTAGTGGGGAGTGGGAAGAGACTCGGCTGGGAGATTTGGCCGCTTTCTATAAAGGTAAAGGTCTGCCTAAAAGTTCACTAAGCTCGGCGGGTGCAGAAAAATGCATTCACTACGGCGAGCTGTTTACACAATACCCAGAGATCGTTTGCGAGATTATTAGTAGAACGGACGCTACAAAAGATATGTTCATATCTGCCGCGAACGACGTATTAATGCCGACCTCCGATGTGACTCCGAAGGGGCTAGCGAAAGCGAGCTGTATACTTTTTGATGGTGTGATACTCGGTGGCGATATTCTCGTTATTCGCTCCAATGAGTTTCGGCTGCATGGTGCATTTTTAAGTTACGTGATTAGACAGCAGGAAAAGCAAGTTCTTCAGTTGGTAACTGGAACGACCGTGTTCCACCTGTACGGTTCTGACATGAAGAGATTTACTTTTTCGCTGCCATCAGTCGAAGAGCAAACCGCCATCGCCTCCATGCTCTCCATGATGACCAGCGAAATCACCACCCTAGAAACCAAACTCCAAAAAACCCGCCACCTTAAACAAGGCATGATGCAGGAACTCCTCACCGGAAGGATTCGATTGGTATGAGCGAACACCAGCAGCGGGAATGGAAGGCCGTGTGGCGCGACGAATATCTGAAGTGGATATGTGGTTTTGCCAATGCTGAGGGCGGTGTGCTGGAAATTGGCCGCAGCGATGCCGGCGCGCCGGTCGGCGTGGCCGATGCGACACGCCTGCTGGAGGAGATCCCCAACAAGGTGCGCGACGTGCTGGGCATCATGGTGGATGTGAATCTACGCGAGGAAGCCGGCCAGGCCCTGCTGGAAATTGTGGTGCCGGCCTACCCCAGCCCGGTCAGCTACAAGGGCGAATACCACTACCGCAGTGGCAGCACCAAGCAGGAATTGAAAGGCGCGGCGCTGTCGCGCTTCTTGCTGCGCAAGCAGGGCCTGCACTGGGACGGCGTGCCGCTGCCCGGCCTGACCCTCGACGACTGCCAGCCCGCCGCACTGCAAGCCTTCCGCAGTCGGGCGGCCAGAAGCGGGCGGGTGGACGAAGCCGTGCTGGAAGACAGCGACGCAGCCCTCTTGGCCAGCCTGCAACTGGAAGAAGGCCACTACCTGAAGCGCGCCACCGCGCTGTTGTTCGGCAGCCAGCCCGAGCGTTTCGCACCCGGTGCCTATATCAAACTCGGGTTTTTCATCACCGATGACGACTTGCGTTATCAGGACGAAATCCATGGCGACCTGTTCGCTCAGGTGGAAAAGACTCTGGAGCTGCTGCACAGCAAATACCTCAAGGCGTATATCCGCTATGAGGGTATTCAGCGCGTGGAGCGTTATCTGTTCCCCTTGCAGGCCCTGCGCGAGGCGCTGCTCAACGCGGTGATCCACAAAGATTACGCCAGCGGCATCCCGATCCAGATCAGCGTCTATGACCAGCAGATTGTGCTCTGGAACCCCGGCCAGTTGCCGGAGCACTGGACGCAGCGGCAACTGCTGGCCAAGCATCCGTCCCATCCGTTCAATCCGCTGTTGGCTTCGGCGTTTTTTCGCGCAGGCTACGTGGAGTCCTGGGGCCGGGGCATCGAGAAAATTCTCAGTGAATGCCGCAAACATGGCATCCCGCCGCCGCTGTTCGACAGCAGCCTGTCGGGGCTGATGCTGACCTTCCGCGCCGACCCTACGCAGTTGACTGAAGCCCTGGGGGACGCGGCGCGCGCGTGGTTGGCGGAAGCGCCGGCAGTAACGCCGCCGACTACCCAAGAAACTACCCAAGAAACTACCCAAGAAACTACCCAAGAAATCAGCCCGGCAACGGTGCGCGGGAAACTTCTCGCCCTGCTGCGTGAGCAGTCGGCGATAACCCGGCGCGAGCTGGCAACGCAGCTTGGCCTGAGCCCTGATGGCGTCAAATATCATCTAAGCAAGCTGCGGGCAGAGGGGGCGATCCGCCACGTTGGCCCGACTAAAAGCGGACACTGGGAAGTGCTGAAATGATCGACATCGGCAAAGCTGAACGAGTGACACAGAACCGTGTGGCCAAGCTGTTTGTCGAGGAGTTGGGCTACACGCATCTCGGCGACTGGGCCGAGCGGGCCAACAACAGCAATATCGAGGCGGGTTTGCTCAGTGCCTATTTGAGTGGCGCGGGCTACAGCAGCGGGCAGATCAATGCCGCGCTGTACAAGCTGAACCTTGAGGCCAACCACCCCAACCGCAGCCTGTACGGCAACAACAAGGCGGTCTACCAGTTGCTGCGTTACGGCATACCGGTGAAGACCGAGGCCGGTAAGGTGACCG